>JAATGN010000114.1 GCA_015654615.1 Rhodospirillales bacterium | reverse complement strand
TGGCGTACCTTCGGCCCTCTCGGGCCGATGAGACTCACCCTCGACGAAATCCAGGAAATCATCGAAAACGAACCTCTCTTTCGACGACACAAATCCCTCTGGAGTTCCCTCTTGAACGGCATTTTTCGATAAAGTCGAGCTTAGGTAATTCCCGATTCTCCCGCAAGGCCGCCGGCGATCCCATTTTTTGACTTCTGCAGGAGAGAAGCATGCTCCTCGTGACGATCATTTCGCGCCTTGCCCTGGCTCTCGCTTTGGAGTTCGCCATCGCGTCGGCGGGCCGCGCCGGTGAGCCGGATGCTCCGGCCGCGGCCGGCCGGCCGCGGCCCAATTCCCACGTCGACCATAGCGGACGCAAGCAGTCCGGCGTGGCGTCCTATTATGGGAAGCATTTCGCCAACAAGAAGACCGCCACCGGCGAACGGCTGGATCCGGGGAAAATGACGGCCGCCAGCAAGACGCTCCCGCTCGGGACCAAGGCCAAGGTCACCAACGTCGAGAATGGCAAATCGGCCGAGGTCACGATCACCGACCGGGGCCCTTATGTGAAAGGGCGCATCCTGGACGTCACGCCCAAGGCCGCCGACGAACTGGGCATGAAGTCCGATGGCGTCTCTCCGGTCGAAGTCAAGCCGATCGAAGTGCCGCAGCCGGACGGTCAGGTCAAGCATCTGGGCGATTAACCGGAACATCGCGTAACCGGAACGTCGCGGGTCGTCGTGCCGCCATCGGTGCCGCTCCTGTTTGCTCTTTCGGTCAGGCGATGCGTTCGCCGCCGCGCCAGACGGTGCGGATCACCGGCACCTCGCCGGTGTCGTGCACGCGGACCAGATCGGCCCGCCGGCCGATGGCGATGGCCCCACGGTCGCTCAATCCGGCCACGGCGGCCGGCACCGCCGAGACGGCGGCGATGGCGGCCGGCAGGTCGAGGCCGCCGCCGTCGCGGCCGAGCAGAAAGGCGGCGTGCATCAGGCTGAAGGGCACATAATCGGAACTGAGCACGTCGAGGATGCCGGCCTTGGCCAGATCGCCGGCCGCGACATTGCCGGAATGCGAGCCGCCGCGCACCACATTGGGGGCGCCCATCAGGACGCGGATGCCGGCGCCGTGCGCGGCGCGGGCCGCCGCCGCCGTCGTCGGAAATTCCGAGAAATGGACGCCCAGGATCAGCGCTTCGTCCACATGCGCCGCCGTCGCGTCGTCGTGGCTGGCCAAGGTGAGCCCGCGGGCCCGGCAGGCGGCGGCGATTTCGTTCCGGTGGCGGGCGGAATAGCGGGCCGAATTCTCTTTCTGGCGGCGGGTGAATTCCACCATTTCCGCCGCCGTGAAGTGATATTTGCCCATGTAATATTCCGTGTATTTGTCTTCATGGACGAACTGGCGCTGGCCGGGCGTGTGGTCCATCAGGCTGACGATGCCGACCAGGGGATGGTCGGCGAAGGCATGGAACAAGGCGACGATGTTGGCCGAGGAGACCTCGCAGCGCAGATGCAGCCGGTGTTCGCAGCGCAGATAGCCGCTCTGCTGGGTCTTGCCGACCCCCTCGACCATGGCGTGCAGATTGGCCAGCCGCTCCGATCCGTCGATGACGTCGCCGCAGGAGATGGCGTCGAAGACCGTGGTGATGCCGGCCGCGGCCATCTGGGCGTCATGGGCCATGACGGCGCCGGCGGCGTTCCAGCGGACCTTGGGGCGGGGCGTGACGTGCTTTTCCAGATTGTCGGTGTGCAGTTCGACCAGTCCGGGAACCACATAGTCGCCCTCGCAATCGATGGCGGCGGCGGCTTCCGTCCGGCCGCGGCAAACATCGGCGATCAGGCCGTCCCTGACCAGGACGGAGCCCAGGAAGACCGCGCTTTCGGTGACGAGGCGGGCCCGGGTCAGGATCATCTCGGCGCTCATCGGTCAGCCTCGCATGGTGTGGACGCGGGTGGAGACGGCCTCGCGGACCTCGTCGTCGTGGAAGACGCCGACCAGGGCGCGCTGTTCCGCCTTGGCCTCGGCGATCAGTTCGATCACCACGGCGCGGTTTTCGGCATCGAGCGAAGCGGTGGGTTCGTCCAGCAGCAGGATGGGATGGCGGGCGGCAAAGCCGCGGGCGATGTTCACCCGCTGCTGCTCGCCGCCCGAAAAGGTGGCCGGCGCCAGCGGCCACAGCCGCTCGGGGATGCGCAGACGGCGCAGCAGCTCGGCCGCCCTTCGGCGGGCCTGGTCGAGCGGAACGCCGATGGCCCGCAAGGGTTCGGCCACCACGTCCTGGGCCGACACCCGGGGGATCGCCCGCAGGAACTGGCTGACATATCCCATGCTGCGCTTGCGCACGTCGAGCACCAGGCGGGGGTCGGCGGTGGCGATGTCGACCAGGGCGCCGTCATGGCGGACCCGGATGGCGCCGCCGTCGGCTTTGCAATTGCCGTAGAGGCAGCGCAGCAGCGTGGATTTTCCGGTTCCCGACGGACCGTGCAGGGTCAGGCATTCGCCCGCCGCGACATCCAGCGAGGTGCCGGAAAAGACCGGGATCTCGACGCCGCCCCGGATATGCAGGACATAGGTTTTCGACAGGGCTTCCACTTCGATCATGGCGGTCATGGCTGCAGCACCGAAGAAACGAGAAGCTGGGTATAGGGATGATGCGGGTCATCCAGCACCTGGTCGGTCAGGCCGCTTTCCACCACCTGGCCGCCCTGCATCACCATCAGGCGGTGGGCCAGCAGGCGGGCCACCGCCAGATCGTGGGTGACGACGATGGCGGCCAGCCCGAGATCGGTGACCAGCCGGCGCAGCAGGTCGAGCAGACGGGCCTGCACCGAGACGTCGAGGCCGCCGGTCGGCTCGTCCATGAAGACCAGACGGGGATGGGTCACCAGATTGCGGGCGATCTGCAGGCGCTGCAGCATGCCGCCCGAGAAGGAGAGCGGCAGGTCGTCGATGCGGCCGGTGTCGATCTCCACCTTTTCCAGCCAGTCCTCGGCCGCGGCGCGGATGCGGCCGTAATGGCGCGCCCCCACCGCCATCAGCCGTTCCCCGACGTTGGCGCCGGCCGAAACCCCCATGCGCAGCCCGTCGCGCGGATTCTGATGGACGATCCCCCAGTCGGTGCGCATCAGCATGCGCCGCCGGGGCTCGCCCATGGCGAAGATGTCGGTCAGGCCGTCCTCGCGGGTGTCGTAGGCGACGGTTCCCGAACTGGGCTGCAGCCGGGCCGACAGGCAATTGAGCAGGGTGGTCTTGCCCGATCCCGATTCGCCGACGATGCCCATCACCTCGCCCGGCCACAGATCGAAGCTGACGTCGCGGCAGCCGAAGCGCTCGCCGTAGAGCTTGGTGACGCCGGAGGCCCGCAGCAGAGGGCCGGGTTGGTGGGGGCGGGCTTCCGTGCTCATTCCGCCGCCTCCTTGGCGTCCCGGCGCTGTCCGCAATAATCGGTGTCGGAGCAGACGAACAGGCGGCCGCCCTTGTCGTCGGTGACCACCTCGTCGAGAAAGCTCTCCTGCGAGCCGCAGAGCGCGCAAGCCTGCGACCAGGCCTGGACCTCGAAGGGATGGTCGTCGAAGTCCAGGCTCTTGACCGAGGTCCAGGGCGGCACGGCATAGATGCGCTTTTCGCGTCCGGCGCCGAACAATTGGAGGGCCGGATTGCGATGCATCTTGGGGTTGTCGAATTTGGGGATCGGCGAAGGGCGCATCAGATAGCGGTCGTCGACCAGCACCGGATAGTCGTAGGTGGTGGCGATCCGTCCGAAGCGGGCGATATCCTCGTAAAGCTTCACATGCATGACCCCGTAATCGGCCAGCGCGTGCATCTTGCGGGTTTCGCTCTCGCGCGGCTCCAGCCAGCGCAGCGGTTCGGGGATCGGCACCTGATAGACCAGGATCTGGCCGGCCGACAGCGGCGTTTCCGGAATGCGGTGGCGGGTCTGGATGATGGTGGCCTCGGTCGTCCGTTCGGTGGTCCTGATCCCGGCGGTCCGGGCGAAGAAGCGGCGGATGGAGACGGCGTTGGTGGTGTCGTCGGCCCCCTGGTCGATGACCTTCAGGATGTCGTCGGGACCGATGATGCCGGCGGTGACCTGGATGCCGCCGGTGCCCCAGCCGTAGGGCAGCGGCATCTCGCGGCTGCCGAAGGGGACCTGGTAGCCGGGAATGGCCACCGCCTTCAGGATGGCGCGGCGGATCATCCGCTTGGTCTGCTCGTCGAGGTAGGCGAAATTGTAGCCCGAGGTCATTGTCCGCTCTCCGAGGTATTCCAGATTATCGTCATGGCCGGGCTTGACCCGGCCATCCACGCGGCGGAGCCTGATGATTCTCCGGCAAGGGAACGAAGCGCGGGTGTCGTCTTCGACGGACAATATCTTCGTTCTGCGGCGTGGATACCCCGATCAGAAATTCTGCTCATGACCGTCATCATGGGTTTGTGGCGGGGTGGGAGGCGCGCAGGCGCCGGATCAATTCCAGTTCGGACTGGAAGTCCACGTAATGCGGCAGCTTCAGATGCTGCACGAAGCCCGAGGCCTCGACATTGTCGGAATGGGCCATGACGAACTCCGGATCCTGGGCCGGACTGGTCGCGTCCTCGCCCAGTTCGGCGGCCCGCAGGGAACGGTCGACCAGCGACATCGCCATGGCCTTGCGTTCCGAGCGGCCGAAGGCCAGGCCGTAGCCGCGGGTGAATTGCGGCGGCTTGTCCCGGGAGCCCTGGAACTGATTGATCATCTGGCATTCGGTGACGGTGATCTCGGCGATCTCGATGGCGAAGCCCAATTCCTCGGGCACCATCTCGATCGCCACCTCCCCCATGCGGATCTCGCCGGCGAAGGGATGGGTATGGCCGTAGCCGCGCTGCGAGGAATACGCCAGGGACAGCAGGAAGCCTTCGTCGGCCCGGGCCAGATTCTGCAGGCGCACGTCCCGTTCGGCCGGAAAGCTCAGCGGCTGGCGGGTCAAATCGCCCGGTTCGGCCTGGCTGATCGGGTTGTGTTCGATCAGCCCCTCCTGGCCGAGCACGTCGGCGACCCGCGGCATCCGGCCGTCCATGGGGGCCGCGGCGGATGGGGCGGCTTCGGGCAGGCCGCCCTCGGCCAGGCCGAAGTCCAGCAGGCGGTGGGTATAGTCGTAGGTCGGTCCCAGCACCTGGCCGCCGGGCAGATCCTTGAAGGCCGCGCTGATCCGGCGGCGGATCGCCATGCCCGCAGTGTCGATCGGCCGCGTATAGCCGAAGCGGGGCAGGGTGGTGCGGTAGGCCCGCAGCAGGAACACCGCCTCGACCAGGTCGCCCTGGGCCTGCTTGATGGCCAGCGCCGCCAGTTCGCGGTCGTGGATCGAGCCTTCCGTCATCACCCGGTCGACGGCCAGACCCAGTTGTTCCGTCACCTGGGCCAGCGAGAGTTCGGGCACGGCCCGGTCGCCGCGCCGTTCCTCCGCCATCAGGCGATGGGCATTGTCGATGGCTTTTTCGCCGCCTTTGACCGCCACATACATGATCAGTCCTCCCATCGCGTGCTGCGCGGCAGGGCCGCCAGGGACGATCCGCTGGTCAGGATCAGGTCGACTCCCCGCGGGAACAGGGCATGGTTCTCCCGGACCCAGCTTCGGAACGGCGAGGGAAGTCCCGCCGGGGAAAAGGTCGCGATCTCCTGAATTCCCGGACCGCGCAGACGCCAGGCCTCGCCGCCGCCGAGGGCCGGAAGCTGGATGATCAGCGTGGTCGAGCGGTCGGGATAGTCGTCGCTGCCGGCCTGGAACGATTCCAGCGGCGGCATGGCGGCGGGGGTGGCGACGATGGCGAACAGCGCCTCCTCGCACCGCCGGGTCAGCGGGCAGCCGCAGTGGAAGCGCAGATAGTCGGCGACCGCCGGGCCCGCCGCGCCGTCGTCCAGCCACAGGGCGGTCTCGTAATCGGCCAGGGTCAGGGCCACGGCGGCGGTGGCGACGTCGAGCGGCGGCGGCGGCGACAGCGTCATCGCCAGATCGACGATGGTGCCGGGGTGGGACATGGCGTCCAGGACCGCCCGGAACACGGCTTGCGACTCGAGGACGGGATCGGCCAGGCCGGGCAGCAATCCGTCGGTGGGCCGGGAAATGGTCATCTCCGGTCAATCCTCCCCGCGGACCATGGTGAAGAAATCCACCCGGGTGGCCGCCGCCTTGCGGGCGGCCGCGTCGCGCCGGGCGGTCTGCAGCGATTCCAGATGGTCCAGCAGGGCCTCGATCGCGGCGTGTTCGCCCGGACTCTGCAGCAGCGCATCCAGCACGGCGGCATATTCGGCATGGGCGGCGGCGCGTCCGGCGACCCAGGCATGCCCGACGGCGCCGGAGGAGGCCAGCCGGACGGAACAGCGCGTCACGGTCATTTCGCCCAGGTTGAAGGGATCGCCGTCGCCGCCCGTGCGGCCGCGGACCATCACCAGTCCGGTTTCGGGGCGGCGCAGCAGGTCGTAGGGCACCGCCGGAGCAAGCTTCGACCAGCCGTCGGCCACCGCGTCCGCGGGGGCTTTGGCCAGGATGCCCATCCAGCGGCGGCGGGCGGCATGATCGGCTGACGACATGGATCAATCCTAAAAAGGTCTAGACGTCTATACTTTATGCTGTCACAGTTATGGACGTTTCGGGCCTCGGAAACAAGCTGGAAAGGGTGAAAGTTCGATGACGGAGCTCGCGCGCGGCGAAGGGACCGCCCTCTGGCGCCAGATCGCCTTACGGCTGGAAAGCAGCATCGTCGCCGGCGACCATCAGCCCGGCGAACGCTTGCCGACGGAACATCGGATGGCCGAGTCGTTCGGCGTCAACCGCCACACCGTGCGCCGCGCCGTCGCTTCGCTGGAGGAGGCCGGCCTGGTGCGGATCGAGCAGGGACGCGGCACCTTCGTGCAGGAAAGCGTCGTCGACTATCGGGTCAAGCAGCGCACGCGTTTTTCCGAGAATGTGCTGAACGCCAGGCAGGAGCCGTCGGGCCGCGTGCTGGGCGTGCGGGAAGAGGCGGTGGAGGAGGCGGTGGCCAAGGCGCTGGAATTGCGCAAGGGCAGCGCCGTCTGGGTGATCGAGCGGGTGGGCGAGGCCAACGGCCGTCCGATCAGCGTTTCCTCGCATTACTTCGCCAAGGCGCGCTTTCCGAGCTTGCCGGAGATCTTCGCCGAGGCCGGGACGATCACCGCCGCCCTGGAGCGCCTGGGCGTCGGCGACTATACCCGCAAGATCACCCGCGTCACCGCCCGGGCCGCCCGGGCCGCCGACGCCCGCCTGCTGCAGCAGGCGCCCAACAAGCCGATCCTGCTGACCGAGGGCATCAATGTGGATGCCGCCGGCCGCCCGGTGGAATACAGCGTCGGCCGCTGGGCTTCGGACCGCGTGCAGATCGTCTTCGAGGCCGGGCAGTGACGCCGACCAATGCGCCGGTCATCCGTATCGGACGGCCGGTGTCATCAAAAGATCACGCCGCGCGTGCCGCTCGCAGGCTATTGGGGCGGGAGCGATCCGGCGTGAGAGAGGAATGACGATGGAGCTGTGCATTCAAGGGGCCCGCGTGTTGCTGCCCGATGGCCGCATGATCGCCGCGTCGGTCGGTGTGGCCGATGGCCTCGTCGCCGAGATCGGGGCGCCGTCGTCGGGCAGGATCTTGGACGCCTCCGGCCTGATCCTGCTGCCGGGGATCGTCGATCTGCACGGCGATGCCTTCGAACGCCAGCTGATGCCGCGCCCGCAGGTGCATTTCCCGGCCGACATCGCCATGGTCGATACCGACCGCCAACTGGTGGCCAACGGCGTCACCACGGCCCTGCACGGCCTGACCTGGTCCTGGGAGCCGGGCCTGCGCGGCCGCGAGGCGGCGGTCAGTTTCCTCGACACGCTGGAACGCCTGCGGCCGGTCCTGGCCTGCGACAGCCATGTGCATCTGCGCTATGAGGTCTTCAACATCGAGGCCGCCGCCGAGATCGAGTCGTGGCTGGCCCAGGGACGCCTCCATCTGCTGGCCTTCAACGATCATCTGCCGATGTTCAGGCAACGCATCGAGCAGCCGTCCAAGCTGGCGCAATATGCCGAGCGGGCGCATATGGGCGTGCCCGCCTTCATAGCGCTTCTGCACGCGGTCTCGGAACGCGAGGCCGAGGTCGATCCGACCAACCGGCGGCTGGCGGCGGCGGCGCGGCGCCACGGCGTGGCCCTGGCCTCGCATGACGATCCCTCGCCCGAGGTGCGGCGGCATTTCCATGCCATGGGCTGCGGCCTCTGCGAATTTCCGCTCAACCGCGAGACCGCCGAGGAAAGCCGGCGCCAGGACGACGCCGTCATCATGGGGGCGCCCAACGTGGTGCGCGGCCGCAGCCATCTCGAGGGCGGCATGCGCGCCGCCGAGATGGCGGCCGCCGGCATGGTCGATGTCCTGACCTCGGATTATTATTACCCGGCCTTGCCGCAGGCGGCGTTCCGCCTGGCCCGCGACGGCCTGCTGCCCTTCGCCGAGGCCTGGCGGCTGGTCTCTTCCAATCCGGCCCGGCTGGCCGGTTTCGCCGACCGCGGCGAGATCGCCGTCGGCCGGCGGGCCGATCTGATTCTGATGGACGACCGCGATCCCGGTCTGCCCCGGGTGATCGCCACCCTGGCGGGCGGGCGGCTGGTGCATGCGACGACGGATCTGCTGCGATGACCGGGGCCCGCTACGCGCTTTATTTCTCTCCCGAGGACGACAGCGCCCTGGCCCGGTTCGGCTGGGACTGGCTGGGCCGGCGGCCCGGCGACCCGGCGCTGTTGCCGCTGCCCGAGGTCGGGCTGGATCCGGCCCGCCAGGCCGCGGTGGTGGCCGATGCCCGGCGCTACGGCTTCCATGCCACCCTGAAGCCGCCGTTCCGCCTGGCGGACGGCAGCAGCCCTCAAGAACTTTACGCCGCGGCCGAGGCTTTCGCCCGCCACCGGGCGCCGTTTGCCGAACCACCCTTCGTCCTGGCCGAACTGCACGGCTTCCTGGCCATGCGGCCCGCCCCGCTGTCGCCGGCCATCGCCGCCCTGGCCGACGACTGCGTGCGCCACTTCGACCGCTTTCGCGTCCCGGCCGGGCCGGAGGAACGGCGCAAGCGCCTGGCCCAGTCCCTGACCGAACGGCAGAAACGGTATGTCGAGGTCTGGGGCTATCCTTACGTCTTCGAGGAATTCCGTTTCCACATGACGCTGACCTGCCGGCTGGACGAGGCGGAACGGGCCGCCTATCGCGCCGTGCTGCGAGGGCTGGCCGGTGCGGCGCAGGCCGAGCCGGTGGCGTTCGACTCGCTTTGCCTGTTCGAGCAGGCGCGGGCGGAGGCGCCTTTCGTCCTGGCCCGCCGCTTTGCCTTCGGTGGCTGATGCGCCTGGTCACGCTGAACACCTGGAAGGGCGACGGCGCCTATGCCCGGCGCCTGGTCCGGATGGCGGAAGGATTGGCCGCCCTGGCCCCCGATCTCGTCGCCCTGCAGGAGGTGCTGGCCGCTCCGGACATCGGCGGCGACACGGCGGCTTTCCTGGCGCGGCAATTGGGCATGCATGCGACGGCGCTGCCGTTGCGCCGCAAGGAACGAACGGTCGAGGGCAAAGTGACCGACAGCTGGTCGGGCGTGGCTATCCTTTCCCGGGATCCCGTCCATTCCCCGCGCGCCATCACGCTGCCGCCGGATCCCCGTGACGGCGAACGCGCCGCGCTGGCCGTGGATCTTCAATGGGATGGGCGGCGGATCACCCTGGTCGCGCTGCATCTGACCCATCTCGATGACGGCACCGCCTTGCGGCGCCGTCAATGGGCCCGGATCGTCGCGGAGACGGACGAGTGTCGGACCGTGCTGGCGGCGGGCGACTTCAACGCCCCGGCCGATTCGTTCCTCGAAGCGGGACGATTCCGCGACTGCCGCCGCCATTTGGGTCTCGCCGCGCCACCGACGCTGATCGGCGGCGGCCCGGATGCCTGCCTCGATCATATCCTTTTCAGCGGCGATGGCGCCTTGGCGCCGACGGGCTGCCACGAGGCGATGACCGCGGCGGATCTCGAGGCGGCGGCCAGCGATCATTGCGCGGTCTATGCGGATTTCGTCGCCGCGACCTGACGCCGCTACGGGCATCGGAAGAGCAAGCACCTCGCCCTGTTCGTCACGGACGCCAAGCTGGTGAAATGGTGCTCGCCGCGGTTCAATGAGGCGGCGGCGGATCTGTTCGTCGCCTATGGCGAGGATGCGGCGACCACCAGGCTCGTCCTCGGGATGCAGGAAATCGACATCGTCGCGGCCAATCCGATCGTCGAACAGGATGCAACCGAGGACGTCGTCCTCGAAAGGCGCCGGGTCCTGGTCGAACGGCCCAGGAAATCCTGTCCAAGAAAGTCGTCTACCGCATCCGCCTGTTCCAGCCCCGCGACGTCTTCGACCTGGCCTGCATTGCCGAGCGCTTGCGTCGTTCGTTCGCATTCCGCCCCGTGGTCGAAGGGCGCCGACCTGACGAGGTCACGCGCCATCATGAGCGAATGTCCAGGTGCAGGCAGAGCGAGCGCGGGAACGTCTTGGATGGGCGCTTAATTGACGATCGGCCTGCGAATCCGGCTGTGCGTCACAACCGAGCCAGCGACTCGCAGAAATCGAGGAAACCGGGCGCTGCATCCAACACACGCTTCGCTTCCGACGACATGATCGCCGGTTCCACCTCATAATCCGCCACCAAACGCAAATCGAATGCCGCCCTCAGCAGCCGTCCCGCTTGTCGTTCCGACTCGCCCATCGGCTTGAGCAACAGTCCGAACTGGCCGATCAGCGACGAATGTTTCGCCGGCGCTGTGCCGAATCGTGCGAGTAGCACGGCCATCGCCCCCGTGATACATGGCATAATAGCAGTTGTAGATGATCGTCTCGGCCGCCCTCTCGGGATCCAAGGCCGCGACCTGGGCAATAAGCCTTTGTAAACCGTCTCTGGACCTCGTCGCTCAAACCGGCCGGCCTTGTGATCGAATGTTGCGCATGAGCAGGGTGTCCTCCGACTCGCGCTGCAACGGGAAGACGATAGTCTGGATAAACTGGCCAGTTTCCAGAAGGATGTCATAGGCCGCGTCCGAGAGCACGAAACGGTCGGTTTCTGCCAAGGGTCCCCTCAGAAACACCGCCAAATCCCAATCCGAATCGGCTTCAGAATCGCCGCGAGCCCGCGAGCCGAAAAGCACAACCTTGGCAAGCCGGCCTCCGAGCGCCGCCTCGGCGCGCCTTCGAAACTCAGCCGGTATGTCCATGTTCGTCAGTCTTTCCATTCGGCGACTATAGCATCAGAGGCGCAGATCGGACATGAGTCGAAATGCCTTAGCTCGTTTTCGGGCTAAGGCATTAGAAATACTACTTTTTCGTAGCGCATATTCCCACTTTGCCTTTCCGTGATCTCCTATGATCCGCGGACGGCGGATTCGGGCGGCGCGCGCATTGTTGGGGTGGTCACAGCAGGAGCTGGCCGACAAGGCGTTGGTGTCCACGAATGCGTTTGTCCGTCTCGAGCGCAAGCACAATCAGGCATGTCGAACAGACGTTGAGAGCGCAGGCGGTCAGGGCGAGGGCGTGCGATTGGCGAAGGCAACGGAGTGATCGAATCGGATCCGGTCATATCTGGCGTGTCCAAGCCGAACTTGGAAGCCGGCGGAGAGATCGAAAAGGAATGGCCCGGCCATTGCGCGTTCCGCCCCGCCTCGGAAGAATCCCGCCTCGGAAGAATAAGGAAGAGTGGCACCGGCGTCCCTGCCGGTGTCCGCCGCTCGGCGGCGGAGTCTTTTCCACCGGCGGGGACGGCGGTGCCACTGATGCGTCATGCCGCGCGGATGCGGGCAAACGAATGCCGGTTCAGTCGTCCGCCGACGGCGGATAGCGATGCTTTCGTCCCTGCCAGTCCTCGACCAGGTCGCCCTCCAGATAGACCGGCCCGATCGGCGCCTTGCCGTGGCCGCCGGGAATGTCCAGCACATAGCTCGGCTGGCAAAGACCGGAAACGCGGCCGCGCAGATGCCGCATGATGTCCTGGCCCCGGGCGATCGAGGTGCGGAAATGATCGGTGCCGGGAGCCAGGTCGAGGTGGTGCAGGTAATAGGGTTTGATGCGGCTGGCCACCATCGCCCGCATCAGGTCCTCCATCACCGCGGGGCTGTCGTTGACCCCCTTGAGCAGCACGGTCTGGCCGAGCAGCGGAATGCCGGCCCGGCTCAGGCGGCGGCAGGCGGCCGCCGCCGGCCCGCTCAATTCGCGGGGATGATTGCAATGAACGGCGATCCAGACGGCGGTCTCGACATCCAGGGCGTCGAGAAGGGCGGAACCGATCCGATCGGGATCGCCGATCGGCACGCGGCTGTGGAAACGGATGACCCGGACATGCGGGATGGCATCCAGCGCCCGGACCAGATCGGACAAGCGCGACGGCGGCAGCATCAGGGGATCGCCGCCGGTGATCACCACTTCCCAGATTTGCGCGTGGGTGTGGATGTAGTCCAGTGCCGCGGCCAACTCGCTTTCGCTTAAAACCGCCGCCGCGCCGCCGACCTTTTCGCGGCGAAAGCAGAAGCGGCAATAGATCGGACAGTGCAGGATGGGGGTCAGCAGCACACGATCGGGATAACGATGGACGATTCCCTTGATCGGGGCATGGACGTCGTCGCCGATCGGATCGGCGCGTTCGGCCGGCATCGATGTCAGTTCGCGAACGTCGGGCACGAATTGGCGGGCGATCGGATCGGCCGGATTTGTCGGGTCGATCAGATCGGCCAGGGTCGGTGTGATGGCGACGGCATAACGTGCGGCGACCGCTTCGATGTCGGCCATGCGTTCGGGCGGCACCAGGCCGACCGCCGCGATCTCACCGGCCGTGCGCAGGGTCCGGCGGCGCCGCGCCTCGGGAAAAGCGGATGGAACGGTGGAACGGGTCATTGATCTGCTGCCTCTGGCTGGTCGGGCGGAGTTTCGGCATAGTGGCGCTGCGCTCAGGGCCTGTTGGTCTCAGGCCCTTAAGCCCGAGCGGCGCTTGAGCCCGCTGCAGCGGAGCGGAGGCGTCATATCAGATCCTGAGGACTTGGAGCGATTATTTCGCGACAAGCCCTCAGTCATATAAGGAAAAGTCATGTCCGGCAAAGAGTGGTGGCGGCCCGAGGATTTTGCCCTGCGCCGTCCGACCCTGTTGGCCCGCGCCCGCATTCTCGCCGCGCTCCGCGCTTTCTTCAACGGCCGGGGCTTCGTCGAAGTGGAAACGCCCTGCCTGCAGCGCTCGCCCGGTCTGGAGCCGCATATCATGGCGCTGTCGACCGAGTTGGCCGAGCCCTTCGGGGCCGGCCGCCAACGGCTTTACCTGCACACCTCGCCGGAATTCACCATGAAGAAGCTGCTGGTGGCCGGCATGGCCAGCATCTTCCAGTTCGCCCACGTCTGGCGGGACGGCGAACGGTCTCCCACCCATCATCCCGAATTCACCATGCTGGAATGGTATCGGAGCAATGCCGGTTATGAGGTCCTGATGGAAGATTGCGCGGCGATCCTGGCCGCGGCGGCCCGCGCCGTTCCGACCGGCGAATTGCGCCGCGGGGGACGGCGCTGCGATCCCTTCGCCGCGCCGAAGCGCCTGACCGTCGCCCAGGCTTTTTTCGATTATTGCGGAATCGATCTGCTGGCCAGCATCGATGATCCCCGGCGGCCCGATGCGGCGATCCTGGCCGCGGCGGCCCGGGTTCGGGGCTTGCATGTCGGCGACGGCGACAGTTGGGAAGACGTGTTCTTCCGCATCATGATGGAGCGCATCGAACCCTATCTGGGCGACGGCGCGCCGCTGATCCTTTGCGACTATCCGGTCTCGCTGGCCGCCTTGTCCCGGCCGCGCCCCGACGACCCAAGGGTGGCCGAGCGCTTCGAGCTTTATGCCTGCGGCGTCGAATTGGCCAACGGTTTCGGCGAGTTGACCGACGCCGCCGAACAGCGCCGCCGCTTCGAGGCCGACATGGATCTGAAGGAACGGCTCTACGGCCTGCGCTATCCGATCGACGAGGATTTTCTGGCGGCGCTCGAACTCGGCCTGCCCGATTGCGCCGGCATCGCCTTGGGCGTCGACCGGCTGGTCATGCTGGCCACCGGTTCGGAAACCATCGACGAGGTCCTATGGGCGCCGGTGGCGGGGTAGGTTTCGCATTGTCGATGCGAGTGTGCCCGCAGCCGAAAAGACCGTTGCCGCGAGCGAAACGAAGCCGTCCAGGATGACGCGCCGCCGGCTGGCCGCGCAAATGCCGATGATCCTTCAGCGGTCACCAACGGACTTGTGGAGGCATGGGGGCTTCAAGCCACGTCGGCCCGGCGCGGCAGCCTCCAGTCGGGGCGGACGAAGTGGCAGGTATAGCCGTGCGGGATGCGCTCCAGATAATCCTGATGCTCCGGTTCGGCTTCCCAGAAGTCGCCGGCCGGCACCACTTCCGTCACCACCTTGCCGGGCCATAAGCCGCTGGCATCGACATCGGCGATGGTGTCCAGGGCCGCCTTCTTCTGCTCGTCGTTCGTCGTGAAGATGGCCGAACGGTAGCTGGCGCCCCGGTCGTTGCCCTGGCGGTTCGGGGTGGTCGGGTCGTGGATCTGGAAGAAGAATTCCAGCAGGGTCCGATAGGAGGTTCGGGCGGGATCGAAGATGATCTCGATCGCTTCGGCGTGGCTGCCGTGATTGCGATAGGTGGCATTCGGCACCTCGCCGCCGGTATAGCCGACGCGGGTGGAGATCACGCCGGGATAGCGGCGCAGCAGATCCTGCATCCCCCAGAAGCAGCCGCCGGCAAGAACGGCCCGTTCCTCGGTCATCGGAGATCCTCCCTTTGGGTAAAACAAGCCTTCGGAGCCCTCGTCCTGGTTTGAGCGCTCCGCTCAATCGACAGATGGTTCTTCGGGGCTGATTTGTCCAATCCGGTCATCGTGCCCGTCCCCGCCTTCCTGACTCACCCCCCTCTAACATCGTATTGTAAAGTGCACTACATTGGGGCATGTTTGTGACGATGTCCAAGGAGAGATGATCGTGGCAACCACCGCAAATCGCAAAGACCATCCACTTTCCATGCGCTTGCCCGATGCTGATCTGGCGATCATTGATCGGGCCGCACGGTTACGGGGGCGCTCGCGAACCGATTTCGTGCGCGACGCGGCGGTGCGGGCTGCCGAAGACGTGCTGATGGAAAGCGGACTGGTGCGGATGAGCGAGGATGGGTTCGCCGCGTTCTTGGCCGTGCTGTCGGCGCCGGCCGCGCCCGTGCCATCCATGGTCGAGATCCTCCAGCGCCCAGCGCCGTGGGAAAAGGATCGCGGGAAAGGTTGATCCTCGCCATGCCGGTGTCCGCTCCGGAGCCGCTGAATAAGACCCACGACGTCTCGAACTTTGCCTGCGGCAAGCCTGCTCTTGATCACTGGCTTCGAACGCGCGCGCTCTCCAATCAGGAGAAAGGGTTCACCGTGGTCATGGTCGTTCACGATTCCGGGCGGGTGGCCGGGTATTGCGGCCTGGCCCCCACGGCGGTTGTTCCGACCGTTCTGCCGCGGTCGATCAAAACCGGCCAGCCGCCCAATCCCGTTCCGTGTCTGTTGCTGGGACAATTGGCGACCGATCTTGACTGGATGGGGCATGGCATCGGGACCGGCCTTTTGCGCCATGCCTTGGTCCGCTGCGTTCAGGGGGCACAATTGGTTGGCGGCCGTGCTCTGATGGTCAACGCCATCGATTCCGAGGTTGCCTCGTTCTGGCGGCGGCGGGGATTTCTACCGTCCAAGGACGATCCGCTGATCCTCTTCCGGTCGATTGCCGATATTGCCGCATCGGTCATGGCCGCCGGGATTGAGCCGTGCGGATCCAATCATTGAGCGGTTTTACCCTCGAGCCGTGGTTGCCTGAAAAGTCGCTCCTGGCCCACAGGCGACATGGCGGGGCTCACCGTTTTCGTGCGCTCTCTCTATGGTCGTGCTGGGCCAACGAATGTTGGCATGCCTCCAGTTCGAGGAAAGCTGGGCGTCGGACAAATGCAAGAAATCGAAGCAACCGCAAGGATCAACCGCACCGTTTAGGGCCTGATGCGATTATTCCGTCCCAGGTCCTTATGCCTCGCCGAACAGCCGGTTGAACCCCTTGACCGCCGCAGTGGCGCCTTCCGGGTGGTTCCAGACGCCGGCCGAGACGGCGAGGAAGTCGGCGCCGGCCTCGATCAGCGGCGGGGCGTTGTCCAAAGTGATGCCGCCGATGGCGACGCAGGGGATTTCCATCAGGCCGGACCACCAGGAGAGGATCTCCGGGTCGGGATGGTGCAGCGCCTGCTTGGTCGTGGTCGGATAGAAGGCGCCGAAGGCGACGTAATCGGCGCCGCTTTCCCCGGCGATCATCGCCAGATGGCGCGAATCATGGCAGGTGACGCCGACGATCGCCTTGGGGCCGACGGCGGCGCGGGCCTTGGCGTAGGGACTGTCCTGCTGCCCGACATGGACGCCGTCGCAGCCGGTCTCGAAGGCCAGATCGGGCCGGTCGTTCAGGATGAAGGCGACGCCGCGGCGCTGGACCTCCGGACGCAGGACGTCGATGACGCGGCACAGCGCGTCATCGGCGAGATCTTTCAAACGAAGCTGAAGACAGGCCACATCGCCGGCATCGAGGGCGGCGGCCATGGCCTTGGCGAAGGCGGCGAGGTCGTCCAGAGTGGGCGGCGTGATCAGATAAAGGCGGCAGTCGGTTGAAATTTCAGGTTTTCCCCAGATAGATATCGATGATGGCCTGCAGCATGGCCAACGCCTTGTCGCGTGGACGCTGGAAGGTATTGCGCCCGATGATCGAGCCGAAACCGCCGCCGTCGCGGATGGCCCGGATGTCGTCATAGAGCGCCGCTTCGTCGTCGGTGGCGGCGCCGCCGGAGAATATCACGATCCGCCGCCCATGAAAGCAGGACTGCACGACATGGGCGACGCGTTCGCTCAAGGTGGCGATCGGCACCTGATATTTGTCATAGACCTTGCGGGCCGCCTCCTGCTCCACCTCGGCGGTCGGCAATTTCACCTTGATGATATGGGCGCCCAGCAATGCGGCCATATGGGCGCCATAGGCGATGACGTCCATGGCGGTCTCGCCCCTGGTCGACAATTCGCCGCCGCGCGGATAGCTCCAGACGACGACGGCGAGGCCGACCGCCTTGGCTTCCTCGGCCAGGGCGCGCAAATCCTCGAACATGTCATAGGCGTTGTCCGAGCCCGGATAGATGGTGAATCCGATGGCCGAGCAGCCCAGGCGCAGGGCATCGTCGACGCTGCCGGTCACCGCCTGGGTGGCGCCCTGCTTTTCGCGCGACAGGGAATTGGCGCTGTTCACCTTGAGGATGGTGGGGATCAGCCCCGCGAAGCTGTCGGCGCCGGCCTCCAGCATGCCCAAGGGCGCCGCATAGGCCGACAGGCCGGCGTCGATGGCCAGTTGGAAGTGATAATGCGGGTCATAGGCCGGCGGATTGGGCGCGAAACTGCGGGCGGGCCCGTGTTCGAAGCCCTGATCGACCGGCAGGATGACCAGCTTGCCCGAGCCGCCCAAGCGTCCATGCAGCAGCAGGCGGGCCAGATTGCCCTTGGTGCCGGGATTGTCGCTTTCGTAATGGGCCAGAATGGATTTGACGCGGTCGGTGTTCGGTGCGGACATGACGGGATCTCCATGGGAAGAACCCTTGGCACATGGTCGAACCATCGCGCCGTTGCAATGGCCGCCCTCTCCGGCCTACCGCCGCTCGAGCGCCCTTCGCGCCTTGGCGACCACGACCAGAAGCTCGTCCATGACGATCCCGTCGCTGGCCAGCAGGCGGGCCAGGATCGGGTCGTCGAGCAATTCGGCGAGGGTCGGTTCCTGCGCGCCGACAAAGCGCTCGGGCGCGCATGTCGCATTGCGGCGAAGCGGGGGAAGGGCGGGCAGGGCACGCATCGGATAGTCCGTGGCCGTCGCGGCGGATGATTTGCAGGCGGCTGACATCATGTTGGTCTCCATGCGGTCGAAAGCTGCGAACACCCCCCTGGACGGTGTCATCGCATAGATGAGCGTGCGTCTTATAAGCCGGTTTGGCGGCTATCGGCGTGACTCTATCTTAATCGTTTTGTGGCAGTTCGGTGACGGATCGCCTGTGGAGGACAGAAAGGCGCGGGCGGCCGCCCGCGGATCCGGATGACCCCGCAAATCGAGCGAGCCGGCCGGCATCTCGCGGAGCATCGCGGCGCCCAGCTGCGCCGCGATGTCGGCGAGCTTGTCCAGGACGGCCGGCGCGCCGGTCAGGCGCACCGCTTCGGCGCCCGCCCGCAGCGCCGCGACGGCAAGACCGGGGGCCGCGCCGCAGTCGAGGACGGCCAGGCTTCGCGCCTGCGGTATCTGCCGCCGCGCCGCTTCGATCATGATCAGGAAATAACCGATGCCCAGGGCGTGCACGGCGCCCGGCGGAGAATGGAGCGTGAGAAATTCTCCCGTCTCGGCCGCCGCTTCCAGCGCGGCGCGGGTTTCTTCAAGCGTATGGACGACGATATGGGGCATGGCCGGGAGCATGCCACCGTCGCGCCCGGCAAGGGAAGGCGCTTTAATCCGAATTCCTGATCGCGCCGGAGCGATCAGGATAAGCCCCACCCCGGATGTCGATCGGTTTCAGCCCTCCAGATCGACGCGGTAGTTCTCGATCACCGTATTGGCCAGCAGGCCCTTGCACATTTGCTCGACGGCGGCTTTCGCCTTGGCCGGATCCGTCTCGGCCAATTCCAATTCGATGAACTTGCCCTGGCGGACGTCGTTGACGCCTTCGAAGCCGAGCGAGGCCAGAGCATGCTGAACCGCCTTGCCCTGCGGATCGAGAACGCCGGACTTGAGAGTGATATGGACCTTGGCTTTCACGGCTATGCTTCCTTATTGAACGGTTTCCGGACCCTTGAAATCGCGCGGCCCTCCTTCGGGCAGGATGCCCAGGCGGCGCGCCACTTCCTGATAGGCTTCCTCGACGCCGCCCATGTCGCGGCGGAATCGATCCTTGTCCATCTTTTCGCCGGACTTGAAATCCCACAAGCGGCAATTGTCGGGACTGATTTCGTCGGCCAGCACGATCTGCATGTCGTCGCCGTTGTAAAGGCGGCCGTATTCCAGCTTGAAGTCGACCAGACGGATGCCGACACCGAGAAACAGGCCCGTCAGGAAGTCGTTGATGCGCAAGGACAAGGCCATCAGATCGTCCATGTCCTGGACGGTGGCCCAGCCAAAGGCGGTGATATGCTCTTCCGAGACCATGGGATCGTTCAATTCGTCGGATTTATAATAATATTCGACGATCGAGCGTGGCAGGGGGGTGCCTTCCGGAATGCCGAAGCGTTGGCTCAGCGATCCGGCGGAAACATTGCGGACCACCACCGACAACGGAATGATCTCGACTTCGCGGACCAGTTGCTCGCGCATATTGAGGCGGCGGACGAAATGGGTGGGCACGCCGATTTCGCCCAAGCGCAGCATCAGATATTCGGAGATGCGGTTGTTCAGCACGCCCTTGCCGGTGATGGTGCCCTTTTTCTTGTTGTTGAAGGCCGAGGCATCATCCTTGAAATATTGCACGAGGGTGCCCGGTTCGGGGCCTTCGAAGAGAACCTTCGCTTTTCCCTCGTAAATCTGTTTGCGTCTGGCCATGCTCTGAATTCCGGCGTAAGGGTGTGTGCTCAAGCGAGGTCGCCCGCCTCGATGTCCCTAAGCATCAAAGGACCGGCACGCCCGGCGTCCGGTCCCTCTTTGAGATTTATGCTCCATATAGCAGGCAGGCCGCGCCAGCACAACATTCACCGGCCTTGCTTCGGGGCACGGCTGCCCTGTGCCGGCGCGCGGAGTCCGATTACAGGAGGACCGGACGATAGCGCATTTGATCGGGGGGGCCGGGCGCGAACAGGAAAACCGGCTCGATTTCCGGATGATCGACCGAGGGCAAGGCGATCAACGCCGAACTGCGGGTGCCGAAGCCGTTGTCCAGCTGGAACGTCAAGCCGGCCTCGCGGTCGAGCTTTCCGTGCGGCGCTTTGCTGGCCAGAAGCGCCTGCCAATCCTGCCATTGGCCGGCGTCGGGATCGGGAACCGCCGCACTCCGGAAGCGCGGCAGGAAGGTCTGGATGCGCGGATCCGTGGCGTCATTGCTTTCAAGCGCGGTCAGCATGGTGAAGCCTTCCTCGAGGGGGATGGCCTTGAACGACCGGCCGTCGGCGCGCAGCCAGAAGGCGTCGCGATTGTCGGCGATCACCATGTTGAAGGGGCGATAGGCGGCGGCATCGAGGTGAATCAGGGCGTCGGCCGCGTCGACGGCGTCGGCGTGATCCAGGGCCTCGAGGACCAGCTCGCCCCGCGACCGTTTGCCCTGTTGCGGTCCAAGCGTGCCCATGCGATTGAGGATGGCTGCGACCACGCCCTCGTCGTTGAGGCCCAGCCAGGACCCCCCGGCCAATTCGTCGAGACCGCCGACGACATTGGAGCGGTCGTCCCAATGCCGGCCGGGCGGCAGCCAGGGACGGCCGGTCATCTCATCGCGATTGGCGGCGAAGAGAATGGGCCAGCGGTGGTCGGGGCGGCGCAGGACAACGACGGTACACATGATCGTAAGCTATAATGATATCGTCGACTCGTTAAAAGGGGGAACCACCGATGAGCGGGTTCGATGAGCGCGAAAAGGCCTTCGAGGCCAAGTATCATCTCGACGAGGAGCTGGAGTTCAAGGTCAACGCGCGTCGCGCCAAACTGCTGGGCCTGTGGGTGGCGGAGAAGCTGAGGCTGAGCAGCGAGCTGCGGGCCGCCTATGGACGCGCCGCCGTCGAGGCCGATTTTGCCCATCCCGCCCATGCCGGCCTGCTGGCCAAGCTCCGCGACGATCTGCTGGGCCAGGGACTGCTGGTCGAGGCCGAACGATTGGCCGACGAGTTCCTGCGCCTCGCTGCCGTTGCCAGGCAGCAAGTGATCGGCGAAGTGGCGGCGGGAAAGCAGGTCATTCCTCCGGAGTGACCGTTTCCCGGAAACGAGTCCGGCAATCCGACGCGGGAGCGAAGGGTCAGTTGCGGCCGAACACCCGTTGGAAGATCGTTCCGACATGCTTGGTGTGATAGCCGAGATCGAACAGCGCTTCGATCGCCGTCTCCCCCAGACGGGCCGCCACCTCGCCGTCGGCCTTCAGCAAATCGAGGAAGCGCCCCTGGCCGTTCCAGACGTGCATGGCGTTGCGCTGAACCGCCTTGTAGGCGTCTTCACGGCTCATCCCGGCCTGCGTGAGGGCGAGGAGAACGCGCTGGCTGAAAATCAGTCCGCCCAATTGGTTGAGGTTGCGCCGCACGGCATCCGGATAGACCACCAGATTGGCCACCACATTGGTCAGGCGGGCCAGGGCGAAATCGAGGGTTATGGTGGCATCGGGACCGATCATCCGTTCGACCGAGGAGTGGCTGATGTCGCGCTCGTGCCAGAGGGCGACATTCTCCAAGGCCGGGGTGACCATGCCGCGCACCAGACGGGCCAGGCCGGTGATATTTTCGGTCAGCACCGGATTGCGCTTGTGCGGCATCGCCGAACTGCCCTTCTGGCCGGGCGAGAAATATTCCTCGACCTCGCGCACTTCGGTCCGCTGGAGATGGCGGATCTCGGTGGCGACGCGTTCGAGGGAGCTGGCGATCACGCCCAATGTCGCGAAGAACATCGCATGGCGATCCCGCGGAATCACCTGGGTCGACAGCGGCTCGGGGACCAGTCCCAGCTTTTCCGCTACATAGCTTTCGACGAAGGGGTCGATATTGGCGAAGGTGCCGACGGCGCCGGAGATCGCGCAGGTGGCGATGTCCTTGCGGGCGGCCAGCAAGCGTTGGCGGTTTCGCTGAAACTCGACATGGAAGCCGGCGAATTTGAGCCCGATGGTCACCGGTTCGGCGTGGATGCCATGGCTGCGCCCCATGCAGGCCAGATCCTTCGTCTCGAAGGCCCGGTCTTCGAGGGCGGCGAGCAGCCCGTCGATATCGGCCAGCAGCAGGTCGGCGGCCTGGCTGAGTTGAACGGCCAGACAGGTGTCGAGCACGTCCGAGGAGGTCATGCCCTGGTGAATGAAGCGGGCCTCGGCGCCGACGTGCTCGGCCAGTTCGGTGGTGAAGGCGATGACGTCGTGCTTGGTGACTTTTTCGATCTCGTCGATATGGGCGACGCGCTCGGCCGTGTAGGGCTTGTTGCCCTTCTCCCACACGGCTCTCGCCGCGCTGGCCGGAATCACGCCGAGCCGGGCCTGGGCGTCGCAGGCATGAGCCTCGATCTCGAACCAGATGCGGAATTTGTTCTCCGGCTCCCAGATGCGGACCATGTCGGGACGGCTATAACGTGGGATCATCGGACTTCCTCAAGGAACAGGGCGTCAGCGCCAAGCGGTGGTTATGGCAAACTTCGGCGCTCTTTTGAAGCCGGTTGCGCGATTTTCCGAAACGGTCCGACGCGATGATTCGCCGGAACGACGCGCGGCGATGCCCTTATTCGCGGCCGTAGCGGATGAAATCCGTCCAGGTGCGTTCGACGTGCAGCATGCTCTGGGTGGCGATTTCCAAGCCTTTTTCGGTCTCCGGCGAGTCGGAGACCTTGCTGGCCAGGCGGTTCTGCAGGTCACGGATGCCGTTGCACAAACGCATGCCCTTGTCCGTCAGTTTCAGGCGAATGGAGCGGCGGTCGTGCGAGCAACGCTCCTGCTCCAAATAATCGAATTCGGTCAGTTTCTTGATATTATAGGAGACATTGGATCCGTGATAGTAGCCGCGGTCCTTGAGGTCGCGAATGACGACCTCCGCCTCGCCAATGTTATAGAGAAGCAACGCCTGCACCGCATTGATGTCTTCCACATCCATGCGACGAAGTTCTGTCCTTAACACGTCCAAAAAATGACGGTGCAGTCTTTCGACCAGTCGGACTATGTTGAAATAGGGTTCGGTCACGCGTCGGATGATATGGTCTTAGCCACGGATGCGCAATACGAAATCAATACTTTCATAAAAGGGCATTGTCTCGCCGTGACCAAGAGAGTCCTTATGGCATGCCGAGATCATGGGGCGACGGGCCGCCATACGAGGAAAGCTGCCGAATCGTCGACGGTTTGTGATAAGACGGCCGAGTTCGGAAGGCACGCTTGCCGAGGCGGGTTTTGCCGACTATCTCAACGGTTCCGAACGTAGGCGGATGTCCTGGGCCGGGTAGGGCTCCGCCCGTTCCTTAAAAAAAATCGAACCGGTCGGTGTGGAGAGGTGAGCGTGCCAAGCTTGATATCCTGTTTGCCCATCGAGGAATTCGTCGTCCATTACGGATATTGGGCGATCTTTCTGATCGTCGGCCTGGAAAGCGCCGGATTGCCGTTGCCGGGGGAAATCACCCTGATTTCGGCGGCGATCATCGCGGCGACCACGCAATCGCTGGATATCGGCATGGTCATCGCGGTGGCGGCGGCCGGGGCGGTGATCGGCGACAATATCGGCTATTGGGTGGGGCGCGAGTTCGGCTTCCATCTGTTGCTGCGCCATGGGGGACGGGTCGGCATCCGTGAACGGCAGCTCAAGCTTGGGCAATTCCTGTTTCTCCGCCACGGCGGCAAAGTGGTTTTCTTCGGCCGCATGGTGGCCGTGCTGCGGGTCCTGGCCGCTCTCCTGGCCGGGGTGAACCGCATGCCATGGCCGCATTTTCTCGCCTGCAATATCGGCGGCGGCATCCTGTGGGCCTGCCTCTACGGCGGCGGGGCCTATCTGTTCGGACGGCAAGTGCAGGAGGTCGCCGGACCGGCCAGTCTGCTGGCGCTGCTGGCCGGTATCATCGTCATGCTGATCTCGGCCCGCTATATCCGGGGACATCAGCGGGCCATGGAAGACGCGGCGGAACGGGCCCTTCCCGGACCGTTGCAGGATATTTGAGGCCGCCTTTTCCGCCAGAGCGGGCAGGCAGAGGGTGTGAAATAAAGAGAGGAATCTCGGGAGTGGCACCGGCAGGGACGCCGGTGTCGCTGCGGTCAAAATTTAATTGCTGATTGAAATATAGGCCTCCTTGTCGGCCTTCATGATGTGGTTCATCAGCCAATCGCTCAAGAACACCATGATTTCCGAATCGAGTTTCGCTTCGCCATCGTCGAACTTCCGTTTGAAGTCGCCGATGGTCTTCAACAGAGTCTGATGGCTGCTTTTGTGCGTATCGAGGCTGTTGAGCCGGCCGTTTTGCCAAATGATCTCCTCCCGGCTGAAGTGCTCGCCGGTGTAGGCGGTCAATCCCGCCAGAATCGGGGCGATGTCCTCTCTGCTTCGCCCTTGCTCCATGGCGGCGTGGAGATCGTTGATATAGCCGACCAGCTTGCGGTGGTCGGCATCGATGACCGGATGTCCGGTCAGCATCGCGTCCTTCCAATCGAGATAGTCGCCGTTCTGCTCCCCGTCGGACATTTCCACCAGGAAGGCGTCGGCCTGGGCGCGCAGGATCTCGGCCTGCCTGCCGAGATCGTCGGCGGCGGTCGAGACCTGACGGGAGGCGTCCCCGGTGGTCTGCGTTCCCTCGGTGACGTCGAGGATGTTCTGGGTCACATCCTGGGTGCCTGCCGAGGCCTGTTGGACATTGCGGGCGATTTCCTGGGTCGCCGCACCTTGCTGTTCGACCGCGGCGGCGATGCCGGTGGAGATTTCGTTGATCTGACCGATGATGTTGGTAATGCCCGCGATGGCCGTCACGGCACGGTGCGTCGCCGCCTGCACGCCGCCGATCTGCGCCGAGATGTCGCCGGTCGCCTTGGCCGTCTGGTTGGCCAGATTTTTGACCTCGTTGGCCACCACGGCGAAGCCTTTGCCGGCATCGCCGGCGCGGGCGGCTTCGATGGTGGCATTGAGCGCCAGCAGATTGGTCTGACTGGCGATGTCGCTGATCAGATTGATCACGTCGCCGATCCGCTGCGCGCCTTCCAGCAAGCCGGCGACCAGTTCGTTGGTCGACTGCGCCTCGGCGGAGGCCTCGGTCGCGATGCGGGTCGAATGGGTCACCTGTCGTGAGATTTCCGCGATCGAGGCGGCCAGTTCCTCGGCCGCCGAGGCCACCGTCTGGACGTTGGACGAGGCTTGTTCCGCCGCCACCGCCGCGCTGGTCGCCCGTTGGGAGGTCCTTTCGGCGACGCCCGACATCGAGCGCGAAATTTCCTGCATGCGGGTGACGGCCCCCACCACGGTGTCGATGGTGCCGCCGATGTCGCGGTTGAAGGCAACGGTAAGCTGCTTGACCTTTTCGGCGCGTTTTTCCTTGGCTTGCTTCTCGTTGTCGATCATCGCCTGCACCTCGCGGCGCCGATGCAGGCGATCCTTCCACACCTCCAGGGCATGCGCCATGGCGCCGATTTCGTCCTTGCGGTCCTTGTGGCGGATTTCGGTGTCCAGGCGTTCCTCGACCAAGGCGTTCATCGTCTGGACGATGTCATTGGCCGGCCGGGCGATCGTGCTGCCGACCTTGTAGGTGATGAAGCCGACGCAGGCCAGGAAAACCAGCAGAAAACCGCCGGCCATGCCGGCTTGGCGCCGGAAGTCGGCGACCAGGTCGTCGATATAGACGCCGGTGCCGATGACCGCGTTCCACGACGGCAGGGGGGCCGCGTAGGACAGTTTCGGCTGTGGCGAGGAGAAACCGGCTTTCGCCCAGTCATAGCGGACGAAGCCGCCGCCGGACCTGGCCGTGTCGATCAGGGCGCGGACCACCGGGACGCCGTTCGGGTCCTTGAGCGCCGAACTGTCCTTGCCGATCAGATCGCGGCTGGGATGGACCAGGAACGCCCCGTCGTTGCCGAGGATGAAGACATACTGGCCGTCCCGATAGACCATCGCCGAGATCAGGCGATCGACCTCCTTCAAGGCGGCGTCGCGGTCGATCTCGCCTTTCCTGACGCGTTCATCGACCTGCCCGGCGATATCATTGGCGATTTCGGTGATGTCCTTGAGCTTGCCTTCGCGTTCCTCGAGTTGGGTATTCCACAGCATTTCCAGGCTGACGCCCCCCCAGGCCAGCAGGGCGAGGACGGAAACCGCCATAATCAACAATACCTTGGCATTGATCTTCATATTCGCGAGCATGAACTGTCCCCAACCTGCATCCGGCTGATTTCAACCAGGGCGTTTCTATTTGTAGCAGAGGAATATTCCCTCGGCATGGGGGAATTCATCGGCCCGGAGCGGGGGGAGACATATCCGGCCGGGCATCGGCCGGCGGCTCGGCCGTTCAGATCAATCCGTTGGAACGGAAGCTGAAGCATCCGGCCCGGCCGATCACCAGATGATCGTGCAGGACGATGCCGATGGGACCGGCCGCGTCCCGGATGCGGCCGGTCATCTCGATGTCGGCCCGGCTGGGGGTGGGATCGCCCGAGGGGTGGTTGTGGACCATGATGATGGCGCTGGCGTTCAGCTCCAAAGCCCGTTTGACCACTTCGCGCGGGTAGACCGGCGTGTGGTCGATGGTCCCCTTCTGCTGCACCTCGTCGGCGATCAGGGTATTCTTCCGGTCGAG
>JAATGN010000343.1 GCA_015654615.1 Rhodospirillales bacterium | reverse complement strand
CCAGCCATTACGTCAGCACGCAATTCTTCGACGACGCCGGCATCGATCCCTTCAAGGAAAAATATCGGGTCGATTTCATTTGCGAAGGCAGCATCCGCGCGACCGGCGGCCTCGACATCGACGACGACCTGTCCACCAGGGTCCCCGGCCTGTTCGCCTCGGGCGACGTCACCAGCCGCGAGAAACTCAACGGAGCCGGACCGCCGGGCGGCGGTCCGGCCGCGGCTTGGGCCCAGGGCGCCGGTTCTCTCGCCGGACAGGCGGCGGCGGCCTTCGCCAAGCGCCTGGGCCCATCGGCGTCCGGCCGAAAAGTGCTGGGCGTCGGTGGCGCCGGACTCCGTCCCCGCCGATCGCCGCGCGGTGATCTCCTGGCAAGCGACATCGTGACCGCCGTCCAGGAGCATATGCTGGCGCTGGACAAGAACTATTGGCGCAACGGCCCGAGCCTGGAAGCCTCGCTGACCCGCTATGACGATCTGTGGCGCGATGTCCGGGACGGCCTGACCGGGTCCGGCGATGTCGATCCGCGGACCGAGGCCAGATTGCTGCTGCGGGCCCGCGAAGCGGCGGCGCTGCTGGCGGCGGCCCGCTGGATGAATTCGAGCGGGCTGGAACGTCGCGAAACCCGGGGACTGCATCGGCGCAGCGATTTTCCCGACCTCGACCCCGGCCAGACCCATCACCTGATTTCCGGCGGCGTGGACCAGGTCTGGGTGAAACGGCGCCCCGTCGCCCCCGCAGCCATCGTGAGAGAGGTCACCGCGGCATGATCGAATTCCTTCTCGAGGACCAATGCATCGGTTGCGACATTTGCGCGGAGATTTGCCCGCAGGACGTTTTCGACACCCGATCCGGCGGCCCCCCCGTCATCGCCCGCCAGGCGGATTGCCACAGCTGCCGCCAGTGCAACCTTCATTGCCCGGTCGCGGCGATCCATGTGTCGCTGCTGCGCGAACCGACGCCCGGCATCGACCGCGACGCCATCGTCGCCTCCGGACGGCTCACCGCCTATGCCGACTGGCTGGGATGGACGAAGGGACGGGCGCCGTCGGGCGACAAGGGGCATTCCCTGAAACTCAAGGAGCGGCGCGGCGAACAGGAACCCGACCCCGGAGACCGGGTCCGCCGCCAGCTTTTCGAGGTGTCCAATCGCACCTATCTGTAGCGAATGGCCGGCCACCAAGCGAAAGCGCCTGATTCGCCTTGGCGAATCAGGCGCCGGCATCCCGTGTTGAGGCAACGGCGCCTTTCGCCCTCGCCGGCACGGCGCTTTCGGCGATCCATATGCCGATCGCCATCGCGATGACGAAAATCGCCGCCGAAACGCCGTCGTTGCCCAGCAGGACGAGGCCGGGGCCGGGACAAAGACCGCCGAGCCCCCAGCCGATGCCGAACACCACGGGCCCGATGATCAGCCGCCGGTCGATCCGGCGGCGGTCCGGCAAAACGATGGGATCGCCCAGAACCGTTGTCGGCCGCCGCCGGGCCAGGGCAAAGGCGGGTGCGGCGACGGCGATGGCGCTGACCATGACCAGGGCCAGGGAGGGATCCCACGCGCCGGCGATATCGAGGAAGGCGATGATCCGCGCCGGATCGGTCATGCCGGCGACGATCAGACCGGTCCCGAACAGAAAGCCGAACAAGAACGCTGCGACGAGCCGCATCGGAACGAGTCCTCACAGAAGATGGCGGACGACGAAAACGGTGGCCGCCGCGGCAATCATGAAGGTGAGCGTGGCCACCAGCGAACGCCGCGACAGATTGGCCAGACCGCAAACGCCATGCCCGCTGGTGCAGCCCGAGCCGACCCTGGTGCCGAAGCCGACCAGCAGGCCGCCGACGGCCAAAGTGGCGCCCGGTTCCAGGCCCAGGGAAAGCGGCGCGGCGAGGCCGCCGGCCCGGGCCAGAACTCCGGCGGCGATCAGCCCTCCGACGAAGGCCCATTGCCAGCGGGCGGCTCCCGGCCGAATGGCTCCGGCCAGAATGCCGCTGATCCCGGCGATCCGCCCATTGACCAGAAGCAGGCCGGCCGCCGCCGCCCCGATCAGCGCGCCGCCGACGATCGCATGCACCAGGCTCGCCATCCGCCGTTCCTTATCCCTTGGAAGCGCCAACCGAACCCGAGGGCGGCCGGCGGTTCGCTCAATGTGATATTAGCTCCGCCGCCGTCCGTTCGACAGGACTGGTTTCCGGCGAAACAGCGCCATTTTCAGCCGAACGATCTTCGCAGAAGCCGAATTGACAGCGTGAAGCGCGGGTTGTATATAAACTTATCTAGTAGATTTATATAATGTTTAAAGAATTATCAAATTTTTTATGTTGAATACCGTCCGGCAGGAGAGAGTTTGGATGAGTTTCGCCGAGCAGCAGGGATCTTCGAAACACGCCGTCGGATTTCTTTTCGTCGTCCTCCTGCACGTCGGCGTCGTCTATGCGCTGGTCACCGGGCTCGGCCGGCAGGTGATCGAGGTGATCCACCGGCCGATCGAAACCAAGATCATCGATGAATCGAGGCCGCCACCGCCGGACGTTCTGCCGCCGCCGTTGCCGAAACTCGCGGCGCCGCCGCCGCCTTACATCCCGGCTCCGGAAATTCGCATCCAGCAGCCGGCCCCGCAAAACGCCATCTCGGCCGTCACCACCGTCAAACCGCCCGAGGCGGCGCCGCCCCCGGCGGTCCGGGCGGCCGAACCCGTCCATGTCCCCCCGGTCATCGATGCCGCCAGAGCCTGCAAGCAGCCCGAATATCCGTCCGCGTCGCGGCGGCTCGAAGAAACCGGAGCGGTGATCCTGCAATTCCTCATCGATGTCGACGGCAGCGTGGTCGAAAGCAAGGTGGCGACCTCGAGCGGCCATGCCCGGCTGGACGAGGCGGCGTTGGAGGCCTTGTCCCGCTGCCGGTTCAAGGCCGGCACGGTCGACGGCAAGCCGGAACAATCTTGGGCGCGCCTGAGATACATCTGGAAATTGGAGTGACGGGACCGATGCCCGGTCTTCCGACAGCATTTCTGAATCCGTGAGGTCATCATGCTTGAATTTTTCCGTATTCCCGCGCTCGGCGCGGCTATTTTCATCGCCGCCATCGCCATGACGCCGATGACGGCACAGGCCGCCGAGGCGACTCCGGCCGCCGCGATTACGACGGCGAGCCCCGCCGCCGAGGCTCAGCCTGTCGCCGCCGCCCCCGCCACGGCGACCCAACAGGTGGAGAACCCCTACGGCCTCGACGCCTTGTGGGCGCAAGGCGACATCGTCGCCCGCGGCACCCTGGTGACGCTCGTCGTCATGTCGGTCGCCACCTGGTATATCCTGGTGACCAAACTGTTCGAACAGTGGCGGCTGCTGGCCAATGCCCGGGCGACCAACAAACGCTTCTGGAAAGCGGCGTCGCTGCGCGACGGCCTGAAGACCATCGACAACAAGAAGGGCGCCTTCTTCTTCCTCGCCAACACCGGCCTCGAAGCGCTCGAACATCATGAAGGCACCCTGGTCGAGCAGATCGACCTGAACGACTGGGTCACGTTGTCGATCCAACGCGCCGTCGACGAGATCGTCAGCCGCCTGCAAGGCGGGCTCGCCGTGGTCGCCACGATCGGCTCGACCGCGCCCTTCGTCGGATTGTTCGGAACCGTCTGGGGCATCTACCACGCCCTGACGGCGATCGGCATCGCCGGACAGGCCTCCATCGACAAGGTGGCCGGACCGGTCGGCGAGGCTTTGATCATGACCGCCATCGGCCTCGCCGTCGCCGTGCCGGCCGTGCTGGGCTACAATCTGCTGGTCCGCCGCAACAAGCTGATCACCGAAAAAGTGCGCGGTTTCAGCGCCGACCTGCATTCCGTGCTGCTGAGCGGCGGCCGGCTGGCGGCCCATGCCCACGCCGCCTCCCCGGCCGTCGCGCGGGTCGCCTGAATCATGGCGATGGCGCTCGGCCCCGCCGAAGGGAGCGACGAGGACGAGGTGGTGTCGGCCATCAACACCACCCCCCTGGTCGACGTCATGCTGGTGCTGCTGATCATCTTCCTGATCACCATCCCGGTGGTGACGCGCACCGTGCCGGTCGCCCTGCCGAAGGAAGCGAACATTCCGACGCAGACCAAGCCGGAAAACATCACCATTGCCGTGAACAAGGACGGGGACATCTTCTGGAACGAACAGATCGTGCCGGATCTCCCGGCCCTGCTCGCGAAGGTGAAATCCGTCGCCGTCCTCGTGCCGCAGCCCGAGGTGCATATCCGCGGCGACAGGAACGCCCGCTACGAATTCGTCGGCAAGGTGGTCCTGACCTGCCAGCGCGGCGGCATCGGCAAGGTCGGCTTCATCACCGAACCGCCGGCGCGCGGCGGCTGAGTTCATTTCCGAAAGGATGCGACCCATGGCGAAAACCCTGAATTTCGGCAGCCGCTCCGGCGAATTGGACGTGGTGGTCGATATCAACACCACGCCCCTGATCGACGTGATGCTGGTGCTGCTGATCATGCTGATCATCACCATTCCCGTCCAGACGCACGCCGTGAAGCTCGATATGCCGACGGGCAGCCCGCCCCCGGCCCTGGTGAAGCCCGAGGTGGTCACCGTCGACGTCGATTTCGACGGCACGGTCCTGTGGAACGGCCAGCCCCTTGCCGACCGGCCGGCGCTGGAAGCGAATCTGGTGGCGATCGCCAATCAGGCGACGCAGCCCGAAGTGCATTTGCGCCCCAACAAGCTGGTCACTTACGAACATGTCGCCGCGGTGCTGGCCTCGGCCCAGCGGCTGGGGGTGACCAAGCTCGGATTGGTCGGCAACGAGCAATTCGTCCAATAAGCGCGACCTGCGTCCGCCAGGGTCGCTTTCAATATCGGTCCCTTCAAGAGTTGGAACAGCTATCGATGATTCGTTCGCGCATTCTTTCGTCCCTTTTCCTTTGGGGCGGCCTCTGCCTCGGCGCCGCCAATGCCGTGCCGGCCGCCATGGCGGCCGAACCGATCCGCCCGGAGATCGGCAAGCCGCTGCAGGCGGCGCAGGATTTCATCAGGCAGAAGAATTACCAGGAGGCGCTGGCCAAGCTCCGCGAGGCCGACGCGGTGCCCGGCAAGACGGCTTATGAGGCCAGCCTGATCGATCAGTTGCGGGGCAGCGCCGCGGCCGGGGCCGGCGACCCGGCGACCGCCGTCAGGTCGTTCGAGTCCCTGCTCGCCGGCGGACAGCTGGCGCCGGCCGAGCAGCTCCGCTTCACCGGGGTGATCGCCCAGCTCGCCTACCAGGCCAAGGATTATCCGAAGGCCATCACCTGGGCCACCCGCTATTACAAGGACGGCGGCACCGACGGACAGCCGCGCAAACTCATCGCCCAGGCCTATTATCTGCAAAACGACTTCGCCAATGCGGCGAAGGAACTGCAGGAACAGATCCGCGCCGAGGAACGGGCCGGCCAGACCGTTCCGGAAGAACAGGTTCTGTTGCTGGCCAATGTCCAGCTCAAGCAGAACGACGGCGCCGGTTATGCCGCCGCGCTCGAAAAGCTGGTGGCGATCCATCCGACCCCGGATTACTGGGCGGACCTCATCGGCCGCACCACGACGCGAAGCGGTTTCGCCGACCGCTTGCAGCTCGACGCCGGGCGTCTCGCCCTGGCCACCGGAACGATCAGGACGCCCGAGCGTTATGTCGAACTGATCGAATTGGCCTTGCAGGCCGGACTGCCGGGAGAGGCCGATGCGATCCTGCGGAAAGGGACCGCCGCCGGCATCCTCGGAACGGCGACCGGGCCCGAGGCCGACCGCCAGAAACGCCTGCGCGCCCTGGCCGTGAAATCGGCCGAGGCCGACCGGGCGGCCCTTCCATCGAGCGAAAAGGAAGCCGCCGCCGCCAGGGACGGAACCGGCCTCGTCAACACCGGCCTCGCCTATATCGGTTATGGCCAGGCCGACAAAGGCATCGCGCTGATCGAGCAAGGCATCGGCAAGGGCGGCCTGAAACACCCCGAGGACGCCAAACTGCACCTGGGCCTGGCCTATCTCGCCGCCGGCCTCAAGGACAAGGCCGTCCAGACCTTCCGGAAAGTCGAGGGGACCGACGGCGCGGCCGACCTGGCCCGCCTGTGGATTCTGCAGACCGGCCACTCGTCATAGGATCGGCCGGCCCCCTGGAAGTGGCATCGCATCCGGCAGCCTCTCTTGCCCGGACTACGGTAACCGGCAGTCTTTCCGGCATGGAATACGAATGGGACAACGCGAAAGTGGAAAAAGTTGGAGCGCGGCGCTTGCCCCCGACCGGGACGATCTGCGTGCCCCAATGGGCGATGAAACCGTCGAGATCCGATTGGCCCCGTCGGGCGCTTTCAGGTTTGTCACGGGCAATCCTGGTGATGCCCTTCTGCCACTCGACGATCGTGATCGCGCTGAACCTCGACTGATGCTCGTCAATTCTCGCCAACCACGCTTTCACCTTGTCATCGCCCTTGGAGCCCATGGCCTGTAGGACGTTCTTGTCGACCAGATAGATCAAACACCAACTTCCCGAGGCGCGTTGTTTTCATCGTCTTGCTCGAACGGAATATCCGACAGATCGAGCGAGGTCAGGGTCTCTTTGAGACTGCGATCGGGATAGGGCCGCCCCTTCTTGGGATAGAGACGTGCGAATTCGGCGGCATCCCGGATGCGGGCCTCATCCAGGGACGGGAATGCAGCCTTTGCGCGGGAAATGTCGCCATCATCCGCGACAAGCGCCGCGAGCCGGTAAAGCGGAATGTCCGTGCCCTTGAGCAATGGATCGTCGCCGCCTCCGGCGATGTCCCGCAACCGGCGCAATCTTTGCTCCCGTTCGTCCACTTGCCGCGACGTGGCGCGAAGATCAACGGCCACGGTCAGCGTGAACGAGGCGTCTTCCGACAAGACGACGGTAAACCGGGGGGTCTGCTTCTGGCGGAACCGCGCCTGCACGGCCGACCAGCTCGTCTTCGGAAGCTCCTGCCGATGGTCAAGGGAGTACCGAAACAACACCAGTTCCTTTTTCGGCACGACCCTTACCTTGCGCCCCTTGACCAGGCGCGTCGACGTTAACACCTCGCCCCGCTCGGAGGCCTTCTCAAGCCGATCGAAAGGCAGGTCGGCCACATAGGCTGCTTCCCGGAGGCTGTAAGACGCCGATTCGACCATGGTCCGCTCCACCACTAATTCGCCCCCATCATAGGGGGCGAATTAGTGGCTTTCAAGCCCGCGTTTCTTTCAAAATTTCCGCCATCATGTTGCGGGTAGCGATAACCGAATCATCATTGACGGCAAGCTTCTGGACACAGTCACTCCGCGAGTTCCCCGTGGTCGTCAGTGAACTCAACCGTCCCCGACACCAGCTCAACTTGCAGCCGTTCGTGCACAGCCGACATCATTCGGTCGATCCGCTTCCAAATGCCCATGGCATCATACATTTCTGCCGAAGAAGGCACGAACTCGAGCACCTCTTCGGCGCAGACAACGATTAGCCGCTTGGCCGCTCGGCTGATCGGCTGATCGGCATGATGGGGTGACCGGAAGAGCGGTTTCCCCGTCTAAAATCTCCTGCCACTACAGATACTGGCTCACCTGCGCAGAGCCACCGGCATGCCAGCCGCTTTGGGCCAAAAGCGGATCGTTCAAATCGAATGACAACCGCAGCCAAAACGGGCGAATGCCCGTCTAAAATCTCCCGCCGATCTGTCTAAAAACGGGCGCCGCGCTATACAGGATCGCACGCCTGCGGCAAAATCACCGCCGCTGGCGGCGCTGAAACGATCCATAACCCCTTGAAAATTGGCGACCCCGGCTGGATTCGAACCAGCGACAACTCGCTTAGAAGGCGAGTGCTCTATCCAACTGAGCTACGGGGCCACGGCCCTGGCGGCGCAAAAGCGGGCGCCGGGGACGAGACCGGATCAGCCGACCCGGTCGAAACGGAAATTGTCGGCGTAGCTTTTCGGCTTCACCGCCTTGGCCGGAAGTTCATCGACCAGGCTGTAGGTCAATCCCTCCCGCTCGGCATAGGCCACGGCTTCGTCCTTGCTGTCGAACCGCAGCTTCACCTGCGCCAAGGTATCGCGCGACCCGTTCCAGCCCATCAGGGGGTCGGGTTCCTTGCGATCCTGCGGCTCGAACTCGACGATCCATTGCCGGCTGTTGCCACGCCCGGACTGCATGGCGTTCTTGGCCGGACGATAGATACGGACCTGGGACATGCCGAACTCCCTCTTCGCCTCGAAACGGATCCATGGGTTACCATACCCGTGGCAATCCTTCAACGCGTCTTCACTTAAGAACCCGGCATCGGCCGATCGTCGTCACCGCCGTTCCAGAGCATAACGAAGCAGAGCGGCCGAGCGACAGACGGCATGCACGAACTTGCCGTAGGGCAGCAGCAGAAACAGCGTCAGGACGAACCCCAGATGCAGGGCCAGGGCGTCCCCATCGCCGCGGCATCGCAAGCCGGCGACGATCGGTCTCCCTTGGTCATTTTTCCATCCGGACCAATGTCGACAATTGTATACATTGACATACAAAAACCATCAATCTACGGAGTGACTTATGATGTTTCCGTTCCGGACGGAATGCCGGTCGAACAAAGCAATATAATACAAGTGTATACAATGGTATTTTATGCTTTGTATTGACTCGATGGGCGGAAAGCAGGCGATGGCGTCAAACGGGAAACGGAGCAAACCGGTATCCGTTCCGGCCGTGGAAACATGGGATGTCGTGGTCATCGGCGGTGGCGGCGCCGGTTTGGCGGCGGCGATCGAGGCGCGCGAGCTGGGACGCACGGTTCTCCTGCTGGAAAAAAATCCGACTCTCGGTGGTTCGACCGCCTGGTCGGTCGGATCGATCAGCGCCAGCGCCACCCCTCATCAGATCCGCAAAGGCATCAAGGACTGCCCGCACGAGCATTTCGTCGACATGGCCGGATTTTCCGGAGAGCTGGCCACCCGCGACAACGAGGATCTGCGCGCCTTGCTGTGCGATGCCATGCCGGATACCTTCCGCTGGCTTCTCGACAAGGGACTGCGTTTTTTCGGGCCGATGGAGGAACCGCCGCACCGTAAACCGAGAATGCACACGGTGCTGCCCAATTCCGCCTCCTATGTCTATCATCTCGGCCGCCACGCCCGGCGTCTCGGCGTCGCCATCCGCTGCCGCTGCAAGGCCAATGAACTGGTGATGGCGCAAGGCCGCGTCGTCGGCGTCCTCGTCTCGGACAACCAGGGCTATCACGACATTCGCGCCAGGGGCGGCGTCGTCCTTTCGACCGGGGACTTTACCAGCAGCCCCATCCTCAAAACCCGTTTCATGTCGGAAGAGGCCGCCGAGATCGAAGCGGTCAACCGTACGGCCACCGGCGACGGCCAAATCATGGGGATGCGTGTCGGCGCGCGGGTGGTCAACGGCAATCTGGCGCTCGGTCCGGAAATTCGCTTCGTGCCGCCGGCCCATCCCGGCCTGCTGACCCGGCTGCCGCCCTATCGCCTTTTGGCGAGCGCCATGGCCTGGGCGTTGGACACGCTGCCCACGACATGGCTGCGCCCCTTCGTCATGGGGTTTCTGACCACGACCTTGGCTCCGTCGCCGCGTCTTTTCGACGAAGGCGCCATGCTGGTGTCTTCGCGCGGCGACCGCCTGGCCGGGGAGACCCGGGACCTTCCCCACGCCATTGCCTGCCAGCCGGACAAATCGGCCTATATCGTTCTCGACAAGGCCCTGGCCGAAAAATTCAGCGCCTGGCCCAATTTCGTCTCGATCGCCCCGGGCATCGCCTATGCCTATCTGCCCGACTATCAGCGCAATCGCCGCGATATCTGCCGCACGGCCGCGAGCGTCGAAGCCCTTGCCCGGTCGTGCGACATGCCGCCGGAGTCCCTGCGGACGGCCGTCGAATCGCACAACGCGGCCATCGCCTCGGCGCCGGATGACCGCGCCGCCTTGCGGACGCCGCCCTTTTTCGCCCTCGGCCCCGTGCGGCCGGTATTCGTCCACGCCGAAGGCGGTTTGGCCGTCACGCGCCGCCTGGAGGTGCTGGACGCCGAGGACCATCCCATTCCCGGGCTCTATGCGGCCGGTTCGACCGGCCAGGGCGGGCTGCTGCTCAAGGGGCACGGACATCATCTGGCCTGGGCCTTCACCTCGGGTCGCCGGGCCGGCCGCCATGCGGCTTTCGGGGCGAGCGAATCGGCATGACGAGACCCCGCCGGCCGGACCAAATGCGGAACACCGCCCTCGCCATGCCGGGACGTCCGGCGGCCATCGACGCCGAATACGGGACATGGGTGGAGTCCATCCGGGAACGGTCTTCCGAGCGGGCCGAACAGGCATCGCGCCATCACATCCACCGAAGCTCAGCGGGCTTGCCTGGAATTTCAGTTCCGAGCCTATGCCGCATCGCCCGGCCGGCGGGGATGATCTGTCCCGTTTGTCTTCACCATCTTGGCGGAAAAGGCGGGCGCGGAGGCCCGCCCCACTGGTGAAATGAACGGCGTGGGCAGATGTTTCAGATGATTCCGCCGTTGGCGCGCAGCGTCTGACCGTTGATCCAGGCGCCGTCGGGACCGGCCAGGAAGGACACGACCTTGGCGATGTCCCCCGGCTGGCCGAGCCGTTCGAGCGGGGCGAGCTTGGCCAGGCGGTCCACCGCCTCCTGCGGCTTGCCCTTCAGAAACAGATCGGTGGCGGTCGGTCCGGGAGCCACCGCGTTCACGGTGATGGCGCGGCCGCGCAATTCCTTGGCGAGAATGCTCGTCATCACTTCGACGGCGGCCTTGGTGGCGGCATAGACGCCGTAGGTCGGCTGCAGCAGTCCGACGACGCTCGAGGAAAAATTGATGATGCGGCCGCCGTCGCGCAGGCGCCTGCCGCCTTCGCGCAGCGTGTTGAAGGTGCCCTTGAGATTGACGCTCACCTGCCGTTCGAAGGCCGCGTCGTCCATCTCGGCGATCGGGGACAGCAGCATGATGCCGGCATTGTTGACCAGGAGGTCGACACCGCCGAACGCCGCT
>JAATGN010000232.1 GCA_015654615.1 Rhodospirillales bacterium | reverse complement strand
TCACCGATCGTTATCAGGCGGAGGTGCATTGAGGAATGCGCCTTGAAGCCCTCCCCCTTGATGGGGGAGGGTTTGGGTAGGGGTGATGTCGAGACCGAAATCATGCTCCGGATGACGATGAACGACAGATCAATTCACCACAAAGGCACGAAGAACGGGAAGAGAATAAAAAGCTCCAGATTCCCGGATGGAGCAGCCATTCGCGACGGTTATCATCCCTTCGTGATCTCCGTGTCTTCGTGGTGCCATAAGGATATTTTATCGCCCCGCCGTCACCCCCACCCAACCCTCCCCCATCAAGGGGGAGGGCTTATCCGAGCACCCCATTGCTGATTCTGCTGGCAACCCCCGCCGTGGCGGTATTTTCCGCCTTCTGGCTGCTGCCGATGGTCCGTCTGGCGTTGTTCGCCGGGACCGGCCCCACCGGCTGGAACGCCTATCTGGCGGTGCTGACCCATCCGCAATATCTTGCCAGCCTGATCGCGACCGTGCTGCTGTCGCTGGCCGTCACCGCGGCGACGCTGGCCATCGGCGGCATCGCCGGGGTCTTCCTCAGCCGGCATGACTTCCGGGGCCGCAACGCCCTGGTCGGCATGCTGACCTTGCCCCTGGCCTTCCCCGGCGTGGTGGTCGGCTTCATGGTCATCCTGCTGGCCGGACGCCAGGGCCTGATCGGTCTGCTCGCCCAGGCGCTGGGCGCCGGCAAGCCGGTGTTCGCCTATTCGATGGGCGGCCTGTTTCTCGGCTATCTGTATTTTTCCATTCCCCGGGTTCTGCTCACCGTCATGGCCGCCGCCGAGAAGCTCGACCCGGCGCTGGAGGAAGCGGCCCGTTCGCTGGGCGCCTCGCCCGGCCGGGTGGTCCGCGACGTCCTGCTGCCCGGCCTGAAACCGGCCCTGATCGGGGCCGGCGCCCTGTGTTTCGCCACCGCCATGGGGGCTTTCGGCACGGCCTTCACCCTGGCCACGCGAATCTCGGTGCTGCCGATGACCATCTATACCGAGTTCACCCTTTATGCCGATATGGCGACGGCCGCGGCCATGAGCCTGGTCTTGGGCGCCGTCACCTGGGCCGCCCTGGCGCTGGCCCGCAATGCGACCGGCGCCGGCGTGGCGGCGGCGGCATGACGGGGCGGCGCGGTCCTTTTTTCTGGCCGCAGATGGTCTTTTGCATCCTGGTCTGCGCCTTCCTGGTCCTGCCCGTCCTGCTATCGATGCTGGCCGGCGTCAGCCTCAATTGGCAACGCGGCCCGGCCGGCGGCCTGACCCTGCAATGGATCGCGCAGGTGTGGGCGCTTTACGACGAAACGGTGGTCCGCTCGCTGGCCATCGCCCTGGCCTGCCTGGCCGGCGATCTGCTGCTGGGCGTGCCGCTGGCCTATGTGCTGGCCCGCCGCCCGAACCGCCGGACCCGGCTGATCGAGGAGATGATCATGCTGCCGGTGGCGGTGCCCGGTCTGGCGACCGCCCTCGCCCTGATCATTCTTTATGGCGGCCTGCAAGGGTTCCGGACCAGTTCAGCCTTCATCCTGGTCGGGCATGTGCTGTTCACCCTGCCCTTCATGGTCCGCTCGGTGCTGGCGGTGCTGTCGGCCATCGACATCCGGACCCTGGAAGAAGGGGCGGCCAGCCTGGGGGCCGGTCCGATCCGCCGCCTGGCGACGGTGATCCTGCCCAACGCCCGCCCGGGCATCCTGGCCGGATCGCTGATGGTGGTCACCTTGTCGGTCGGCGAGTTCAACATGACCTGGATGCTGCACACGCCGCTGACCAAGACGCTGCCGGTCGGCCTGGCCGACGCCTATGCCTCGATGCGCCTGGAAGTCGCCAGCGCCTATACCGTGGTCTTCCTGCTGATGATCGTGCCCCTGCTGATTCTGATGCAATGGGCCGCCTCGGCCAAATCCAGCCGGTCGAAAGGATAGCGCCCAATTGCATGAATTCGCGAGCGTCCGGACGGGGAAAAGCAAACCACCAAGGCACCAAGACACCAAGGGGGCGGAATGCGCCGCAGGCATTCTCCTGTCCCGTCGGCGACATTGTGCTGGATAATCGGATCAGTGCCTGCGGCGCCAATTTTCCGCCACCCGATGCCGGGCATTCCGGGAGACGCCTTGGTGCCTTGGTGTCTTGGTGGTTCACTTTTCTTTACAAGCGCCTTCCGCGTCGATGCATATGAAGGAACATGATGTCGCTGATTTCCGAATCGAGGGACACGCGATGAGCGGCGACGACAAAGCCCTGGCGGTGCGCCTGGAGCATTGCGCCAAGACCTTCGCCGACGGCACCAGGGCGCTGCTGCCGCTCGATCTGGCCATCGGGGCCGGCGAGACCCTGGCCTTTCTCGGGCCTTCCGGCTGCGGCAAGACCACCTTGCTGCGCCTGATCGCCGGGCTGGACAGTCCCGACCCCGGCGGCCGGGTGTGGTTCGACGACCGGGAGGTCACCGCCGAGCCCATCGAACGGCGCCAGGTCGGCATGGTGTTCCAGAGCTATGCGCTGTTCCCCAACATGACGGTCGCCGAAAACATCGCCTATGGCCTCAAGGTGCGCGGCATGCCGAAGGATCGGCGGCAGGCCCGGGTCGACGAACTGCTGGCGATGATGCAGATCGGGCCCCTGGCCGGCCGGACGATCGACCAGTTGTCGGGCGGCCAGAGGCAACGGGTCGCCCTGGCCCGCGCCATCGCGCCGCGTCCCCGCTTGCTGCTGTTCGACGAGCCGCTGACCGCGCTGGACGCGAAATTGCGCGATTCGCTCCGCCTGGAGATCGACGCCCTGCTGCGGCAACTGGGCACCACGGCCGTCTATGTCACCCACGACCAGGCCGAGGCGATGGCGCTGGGCGACCGCGTCGTGGTGATGACTCACGGACGGATTGCCCAGATCGGTTCGCCCCACCAGATCTATCACCAGCCGGCCGACCGCTTCGTCGCCGAATTCGTCGGACTGATGAACCGCGTAAGCGGAGAATGGCGAAACGGCTGGCTGCATTGCGCCGGCGGACGCATTCCGGCCGGCGAAATCGGACCCGACGGTCCCGGCGACGCGCTGTTCCGCCCCGAACATGTCCGCATGGCCGATGCCGGCCGGGCCCATGTCCGGGGAAGGCTGGCCGCCTCCTTCTTCCTGGGCGACCGGACCCGGTTTCTGGTGGAGGGCATCGGCGAACGTCCGGTGATCGTCGATATGGTGGGACCGGTCGATCTGGCCGTCGGCGCCTCGATCCCGCTGGAAATTTTCTCGCTTACCATCGTAGCGGCAGGACAGGACCGATGCTGATCGCTCAAATCTCCGACACCCATATCAAGGCCCCCGGCCGGCTGGCCTACAGCCGGGTCGACACCGCACGCGCCCTCGCGGCCTGCGTCGCCCACATCCTGCGACAGAGCGTTCTTCCCGATCTTCTGCTTTTCACCGGCGATCTCGCCGATTTCGGAACCGCGGAAGAATACGCCCATTTCAAGATGCTGCTGGCCCCGCTCGCCATGCCGGTCCATCTGCTGCCCGGCAATCACGACAATCGCGATGCCATGCGCGCCGCCTGGCCCGAGGCGCCATGGGCGGCCCGGCCCGGAGCCCTTCATTGCGTCGTCGAAGGCTGGCCGGTGCGCATCGTCTGCCTGGATACCATGGTCCCCGGATCGGGCAGCGGCAGTCTCGGCGAGGACGATCTTTCCTGGCTGGAATCGACTCTGGCCGAAGCGCCATCCCAGCCGACCATCGTGGCCATGCATCACCCGCCGTTCCGCACCGGAATCGGCCATATGGACGCCCTCGGCCTCGACGGCGCCGAAGCTTTCGCCGCCGTCGTCAGCCGGCACCCCCAGATCGTGAGAATCCTTTGCGGCCATCTGCATCGTCCGATCCAGGCCATGGTCGGCGGGCGGCTGGCGATG
>JAATGN010000291.1 GCA_015654615.1 Rhodospirillales bacterium | reverse complement strand
TCGTCGTCGTTCATACGACCAATATCGCATGAACGACGCGTGACGTTAAGCGTCTATTTGACTCCGGCTCCCTCCCTCACTCTTCGAGTCCACGAGGGTTGCGATCCCGCCGTTCATCGTATTTCAGATATATATTATTTCGCTGATCTGACGGCCAACGATACTTCAGTCGCCAATAGCGGCCCCCTTTAGGGGTAACTTCGAGGAACAGCCCCCCGCCGTCGAAGTGCTTTATGGCCTTTTCGGCTGGCTTTTGGGCTCTGATGAAAACTTCGGTTAAGGGCATGGTGGGGGTACCTCAGTTTGGAAGCGGCCCTATTTTGGGGGTATATGCCGGACGCCTGGCGATGTACCCCCTAAATATACCCCCACTTTTGTCTGGTTGCCAGTGGCCACCTATGGACATGAGTAGACGAGTTACGTCGAATGCGGCACGGACACCGCCCGCCTCAACCCTAGCATTTCCGCCATTTTCTGGATGCCCATGGACAAAGATAGACCGCCATGGACGGCGGTCTATCTTTTCGATTTGAAGGGATTTGGTGGAGCCGAGGAGGATCGAACTCCTGACCTACGCATTGCGAACGCGTCGCTCTCCCAGCTGAGCTACGGCCCCATCCGAGGGGCGGATAATGGGGAAAGGCTCCGCCGCTGTCAAGCCCGCGGCGCGCCGGTTCGACTCGCACGGATTGCCTCTCGGCGGATTCCGCCCCCTCTTGCAGGAACAGGCGGCTGCCGTTAGGGTACGCTCCGTTCGTATTCTCACGAGGCTTTTGCCATGCAAGACGTCCTGATGCCGCTTATCATCGTGGTCGATTACGCCATCGAATTGCTCAAGCTGGTCGTCCTGGCATCCATCGTGATGAGCTGGCTGGTCGCCTTCAACGTTCTCAACACGCGCAATCGCGCCGTCTATATGATCGTCGACACCTTGTACCGCATCACCGAACCGGTGCTGCGGCCGATCCGCCGCATCATGCCCAACACCGGCGCCGTCGATCTGTCGCCGATCGCGCTCTTCTTCATCCTCTGGCTGATCCAGATGTATCTGCCGATGCTCGCCCGTGGCCTCTCCTGATCGCCCCCTTGAGACGACATCGTCCCCCAGCCCCCTGACCGCCGTCGCCGGTGGGGCCCGTCTGGCCGTCAAGCTGACGCCCAAGGCGGCGCGCAACCGCATCGAGGGCCTCGCTACCGACGGGGACGGCCAGGGATTGCTGAAGATTTCCGTCACCGCCGTTCCCGAGGACGGCAAGGCCAACAAGGCATTGATCGATCTGCTGGCCAAGAGCTGGAAGATCGCCAAGCGGTCCATCCAGATCGCCTCCGGCGCCACCGACCGGCGCAAGATCCTGTTCATCGAGGCCGACGCCGAGGATTTGCGCCGTCGGCTGACCGACTGTGTGAGGAAGCCATGAGCCAAGCCAAGATCATCGACGGCAATGCCGTCGCCGCCGACGTGCGGGCCGCCGTCGCCGCCCAGATCGCCACCCTGCAGGCCGGCGGCGCGCCGCTGCCCGGCCTGGCCGTGGTGCTGGTCGGGGCCGATCCGGCCAGCCAGGTCTATGTGCGCAACAAGAACAAGCGCGCCGCCGAAGTCGGCATCGCCTCCTTCGAGCATTATCTGCCGGCCGAGACCAGCCAGGGCGACCTGCTCCATCTGATCGAACGGCTGAACCTCGACCCCGCGGTGCATGGCATCCTGGTGCAATTGCCGCTGCCCCGGCAGATCGATGCGCAAAAGGTCCTGGAATCCATCCATCCGGCCAAGGACGTCGACGGCTTCCATCCCTTCAACGTCGGTCGCCTGGTCACCGGCGGCGCCGCCCTGATCCCCTGCACGCCCTTGGGTTGCCTTCTGCTGGCCAGGCGCGAACTGGGCGATCTGGCCGGCAAGCGGGCCATCGTTCTCGGCCGCTCGAACATCGTCGGCAAGCCGATGGCGCAATTGCTGCTGCGCGAATCGGCCACCGTCACCATCGCGCATTCGCGCACCGATGATTTGCCCGGCGAATGCCGCCGGGCCGACATCGTGGTCGCCGCCGTCGGCCGGCCGGAGATGGTCAAGGGCGATTGGATCAAGCCGGGCGCCCTGGTCCTCGATGTCGGCATCAACCGGGTGCCGGCCGCCGAGGCCGGCAAGACCCGTCTGGTCGGCGACGTCGCCTTCGCCGAGGCCGTCCAGGTGGCCGGCGCCATCACGCCGGTGCCGGGCGGCATCGGCCCGATGACCATCGCCATCCTGCTCCGCAATGTGCTGGAGGCCTGCTGCCGCCTGCACGAACTGCCGTTCGTTGAGGTCCTTTAACGGAAAAGCCGTCATGGACACCCCGGATCTCGCCTCGCTGCTCGCCGCCGCCGTCGCTTTCGTCGCCAGTCATTTCGGCGTCTCCAGCACGCCCTTGCGGGCCTGGCTGATCGCCCGCCTCGGACATCCGCGTTATCTGGCCCTCTATAGCCTGATCTCGATGCTCTGCCTGGCCTGGCTGATCTGGGCCTATGGCCATGCGCCGTTCCTGCCGCTGTGGCGGGAGGCCGCCGCCACCCGCTGGCTGGCCCTGATCGGCATGCCCTTCGCCCTGATTCTCGTCGTCGGGGCGCTGCGCCGCGACAATCCGACCCTGCTGATCCATCAGCCTGGCCTTTTTTCGCCGGAACGGGCCGGACTCTTCGCCGTCACCCGCCATCCGTTGATGTGGGGACTGGGGCTGACGGCGATCCTGCATATCCTGGCCATCGGCGATCTGGCGTCGCTGATCCTGTTCGGCGCCGTCGGCGTTTTGGCGCTGGCCGGAACGGTTCTGCAGGATGCCCGCAAACGCCGCGAGGATCCGGCCCTGTGGTCGAGGCTGGCCGGCGCCACCTCCAACGTGCCGTTCCTGGCCATCCTGGCCGGACGGGCCAGGCTGCAGCCGAAACGCCTGTGGGCGCCAACCTTAAGCGGCCTGATCGCCTATGGGGTGCTGCTGGCCGCCCATGAATTCCTGTTCGGCATCTCGCCTTTGCCATAAAAGCCTGCCGATAAAACGGGGGGATCCGTAAAGTCGGCTTGGCGACCCTACGGATGACCCGCTGCGCGAAAGGCCGCGAGGCCCCCCCTGCTACGACAGAGCCTTGACGAGGCAGAGATGCGGG
>JAATGN010000101.1 GCA_015654615.1 Rhodospirillales bacterium | reverse complement strand
CTCCATCGCCCGGAACCGGGCCAGGAGTTCCTTGCCCAAGGGGGTGAGCGAGGCCCCGCTCGCTCGTCCGCCGACACGGACCTCGACCAGAGGGCGCGGGAAAATCTTATTGAGAACCTTCACCGTGGCCCAGACCTGCCGGTAAGTCAGGCCGACGGCGCGCGCCGACGCCGCCATCGAGCCGAACCGGTCGATGCCCTCCAGAATGGCGGCCCGGCTGGGTCCGAACGCCTCGCCGGATGGGAAATGCACCCGCATGAAAAGATATGTCGTCACCGCGCCTCCCCAGCCGGTCGGTTGCCGCCGGTACGATCAGGAATCGGCCGTCATCCTAGCAGCGAACCCCGGCATGGACCATCGTGCAGTGCGGTTCCTATGAACTTGACTTCCTATCAAATTCTTCCTATACGCCATATACATAAGGTATATAGCGGCCAAACCCAAGCTGTTGGGCCATGGCGTGGCAACGGGGATGAGGGCGATGGGACATCGGGCGAAATCGGGTATCGGCGATGCGTCTTCCGGTCTTGGCGGCGGCCTTTCCGCGCTCCTGGCCGGCGTGTCGATGATGGCGCTTACCCTGGGAACGGATGCCCTCGCCGCCGACGGCTCCGCCGGCGATTCGTCGTCTGCGCCGATTCAGGTCCCGAAGGTCTCGGTCACGGAAACCGCCCCGGCGCCGGAGGGAAGCGCCGAAGCCGGCTACAAGCCGGAAATGGCCACGACGACGGGGCCGTGGGGAACGATGCCGATCCAGGATACGCCCTATTCGATCGGCGTGATCAGCGGCGATCTCATCGACAATCGGATCATCTCCTCGACCGACCAGATCTTCGCGGCCGATCCGCTGACGCAGCTATACCGGAACCAATCGCGCGGCTATGGCTCGATCATCTATATCCGCGGCTTGCCGCTGACCAATGGCTTCACCGAATTGAACGGCATGCGGGTCAGCGGCGACCTGATCATGCCGGTGGAGGACAAGGAGCGCGTCGAGACCCTGGCCGGGCTGTCCGGCTTTCTTTACGGTCCCGGCAATGCCGGCGGTCTGGTCAACTACGACATCAAGCGGCCGACCCCGACGATGCTGAACGAAGTCACCGTCGGCAATTACGGCGGCGGCCAATATTTCGGGCATGCCGACGTCGGCGGTCCGATCGACGGAGCGGGCAAGTTCGGATATCGGCTGAACGTGGTCCGCAGCGACGGAAATACCGGAATCGACGACAACGACATCGACAAATATCTGGTCAGCGCCGCCTTCGATTATCACGTGACCGACAATCTGCTGGTTCAGGTCGATTATTCCCACCAGCATTATCACGAGACGGGAACCCAGGCCGACTGGGGAGCCTGGACCGGCTCCGTTCCGCATTTCAGCCCGTCGATACTCGATCCGACCAAGAACTACAGCCAGCGCTGGACCTACAACAAGAACGACATGGACGTCGCCGGGACCAACGTGACCTATACGGTCACGCCCGATCTGCAGCTTCGAACCGCCTATCAGTTCACCAGGATCGAGGACGAGAACGCCTATATCGGAAACAATATCGGCTACAACAATGGAAGATATACCTATTCGCTGACCGCCCACAAGAACGCGCCCGCCGAGCATCTCAACAATTCCGGTTACGGATTTGCCGACTACAGCTTCGACGCGCTGTCCATCCACAACAAACTGACGGTCGGATATTATACCGATTCCTATGAGTTGAACCTTCATCAGGACAGCTCGCAGAACATCAATCTCGGCACCTACAGCCTCAGTCCCAACCCGACCTCCGTCGCCGCTCCGGCCTTCACGGTCGGCACCCTGCCGGTCTATACCTCGCAGACCACCTGGAACCAGAATTACGTCATCGGCGACGAGATCACGCTGAACGACCAGTGGTCGGCGCTGGTCGGGCTGAACCACACCGAAATCGACACGCGGAATTTCTCCATCAGCGGGGCCACCAGCAGCCACTACGACAAAACGGCCTTCACCCCCTCGGCGTCGCTGCTCTTCAAGCCGATTCCGCCGCTCACCACCTATGTGACCTATCTCGAATCATTGGAGAACAGCGGAACGGCGTCGCTGACCTACAACGGCCAGACGGTCACCAACGCCAACCAGACGGTATCCCCGACCCTGAGCCGCCAATACGAGGTCGGCGCCAAGGCCACGATCGGGCGGATGCTGCTGACCACCGCCCTCTTCGAAATCGACAAGGCCAACACCTACTACGCCGCCAACAACAATGGCGCGACCTACACCTATACGACGGACGGCGAGCAGACCAACCGCGGGGTGGAGGTCACCGCCACCGGCAAGGTCACCCCGGACCTCACGCTGTCGGGCGGCATCGTCCTTTTGGATGCGAAGATCACCAAGACCAACACCGCCTATCTTCAGAACCAGCCGCCCTTCGGCGCGGCGCAGGCGATGGGCAAGCTCTACGCCGAATACGCCATTCCCCCGGTTCCCGGGCTGACCCTGACCGGCGGCGCCACCTATGTCGGGCGGCAGGTCGACAACAATTTCGCCGTGCCCGCCACCGCCCGGGATTGGCTGCCTTCCTATATCACCGGCGACCTGGGCTTGCGGTTCGCGGCGCCGATCTACGGGACGGAAACCATCTTCCGGCTGAACGTGACCAATGTGACCGGGGAACGCTACTGGCAGCAGTCGGATTTGACCGGGGCGCCACGAACCGTCGCCTTCTCGGTCTCGGCGAAATTCTGAGGACTTGGGACACGATCCGTCGACCAGGTCGGCTTGAGCCGGCGTGTCGCACTGATCGCTCAATGCCCCACTGGCCAAGTCAAAAGTATGCTCCTAAGGGTTCGTTCAGAGATAACCGCGTCATTGCGGGCGCAAGCGAAGAAATCCGGAAGCCGGCGGCGGGATCCCGGATTGCTTCGCCTAACGGCTAGACAGAAAAAAGGATTTACCTCCCCCAATAATCCGCAGAAATCTGCCATTTTCATCCAAGGTGGGTCGGCCGCGCGCGGTCGGTGGCGAACTAACAAGAAAACGCCGTCATTGCGAGGAGCGAAGCGACGCGGCAATCCAGAGTGCCAGGCTGTCCTGGACTGCTTCGCTACGCTCGCAGTGACGGCATTTTCACCCAGGAGGGGCGACCTTGGTCGGTGCGGAACTCGCAATGACGAAGAAGAAAACGAAGCCGTTATTCGTCAACAGGCCCTTAAGCCACGTCCGATGACTCGAAGCGATTTGGAGTCTTGAAAAACCGTATGATGGGCTGGCGCGTTGTTCTTGTTTTTGCAGCGATACCGCTCGTCGCCCTGATGGCGGCTTTGTCCGAACCACGGATAGAGCCGCCGGTGGCGACGGGCGGCATCCGGGACTTGCGCGGCCGTGCCGTTCCCGTCGCGGCTCCCGTCCGGCGCGCTGTCGTTTTCCCCCCGGTGCTGGGGATTTATTTGACGGTGGACGGTGGTCCGGACCATGTGCGGGCAACCGCACGGTATCAGACGGATACCATCCAACAGGGATTGCTGCGCCGCGTCTTTCCGGCCGCCGCCGATCTGCCGACAGCGGCGACCATCGGGCGCGATAGCGCCGTTCCCGGCGATCCCGAACAGATCCTGGCCCTGGGCGCCGATGCGGTCTTTTCCGTCTCGCAATTCTCCGCTTCCCTGAAAAGCGTGGGCGTCCCCCTTGTCCTGCTGGATTTCAACCCGACCGGAACGAACCGGGACACCGAGGCGATGTGGCGTCTGATCGCCGCCGTGGCCGGCAAGGAATCCCGGGCCGAGCAATTGATCCACCGCTACGCCGGGGAACGAGATCGGGTCCTATCGTCGGTGGCAGGGCAAGCCGGGCACCCCCGCGCCCTTTATCTCTACCAAAGCGGAACCAGCCCCCCGCTCGCCGCCTTTGGCGGAACGCGGGAATCCAGATTGCTCGATGCCGCGGGCGCCGTCAACGTCGCCTCCGGTTTGCGCGGTCCGCGCCTGAACGTCGAGCAATTGCTGGAATTCGCCCCCGATGTCATTGTCATCTCCGGATTTGCCGCCGGAAACGCCGTCCAGGCGCTTTACGCCGATCCGGCCTTGCGCGGCCTGCCCGCCGTCAGGACCCGGCGGGTTTATCGCCTGCCCACCGGCGGAATGCTCATGGATGGGCTGGTCGAGGAACCCCTGATGCTGCAATGGCTGGCCGAGATCCTGCATCCGGACGGCATGCCCAGGCAATTCCGCGAAAAACTCAGAAAGACCTATGCCGACGTCTATGGCGTCGCCCTGTCCGACGATGCCATGGACGAAACCCTGCGCTTGGACGAGAACGCCGGTTCCGCCGGTTTTGCACGATTCCTCCCAGCCGCGCCTTTTTCCGCAGGAGGCCCTGACGATGCCCCGTGAAATCGAGATCACCGGGATCCACCTTCACGCCAACGCAACGCCCTGCTTTCATTTTTGCCGCTATTGCCAAACGGCCAAGCCGAAAGCGATCCCGGCCCAGTTCAGCCGCTACGCGGCGCTGATCGATCGGTTCATCGACTGGCGTATCGCAAGCGGCCGCGAGGATTTCGAGATATGTCCCTGGTACGGCAACAGCCATGATTACGACCGCGAGGTCCGGCTCGGCATTCGCCGGCTTGACGAACGGATGGGCGACATCACCAATGTGGTCTTGCTGGGAGGCGTGGCGCATCGTTCCCGGAAAGACATGGCGATCTGGTTGCGGGAAAGGCAGGAAGACGGGATCGACACCCTCGTCGCGTCATTCCCCGGCCAGGGAAAACACCATGATTACTGGAACAACAAGAAAGGCAACTATCAGTTCTTTCTCGACACCCTGCGCACCGCCGCCGCCATGGGGATGCGCCTGCAGCAACGCGTGCTGCTGATCCGCGACAGCGTCGCATCGCTGGAAAGGCTTTTCGACGACCTCGACGCGATCGACCCGCCATCTTACACGCGCTGGTCCATTCCCCTGTTCTACAGCGGCCTGTCCAAAAGACTGGAAAACGAACGCTTGACCGAGCAGGAGATGGCGGCGCTGCCTTTGCGGATCAGGAACAGCCTGCGCGACGACCATCCCCATTGGCGCTCCGAACGCCGGTGGATGGACTATGTCCATGACAGCGCGGACCAAGGACCGGAACGGATGGCTCTGAGTTTCCCCATCAGCGATGAAAGCCTGGATTGGGCGGAAAGACGGTCCTGCGACGAGATCGTCGCCGAGCTGGAGGCGCGCTGGCGTGCCGCCTATCGGGCGGCCCCGTCACGGCAGGAATTGTGTGAAGGCTACGGCAACCCGCAAAGCGACAAGGTCTATATGATGATCGGACAAATGGAACGGCTGTGGTTCGACCGTTATCTCCAGGAAAACCCCTGCACCTTCGACATCCGTTCCACCCATTTTCATTGACGACCGTTTATGTCCTTATTTCAAAAGCGCCGCACCGACCTGCTGATTTCGGCCTCCTTCGTGCTGCTGCTGGCGGGCATGGTGATCTCTCTCACCTTGGGCCGATATCCCATACCGGTGGCCGACGTCCTGCGCATCCTCGCCACCACCTCGCCCTTCGACGCCGTGCGAAGCTCTACCGATACCCATTGGATCGTGGTGGAGATCGTGCGGCTGCCGCGCATCCTGCTGGTCACCTTGTGCGGCATGAACCTCGCGTTGGCCGGCGCGGCCATGCAAGGCGTCTTCCGCAATCCGCTGGTCGGGCCGGAAGTCTGCGGCGTCTCGGCCGGCGCCTCGTTCGGCGGCGTGTTGGCGATCATGCTGGGCTGGACGGCGGCGGGCACGGTGTCGCTGGCTTTCACGTTCGGATTGGGAGCGATGGCCATCGCCTTCGGCCTGGCCAGGCTGGCCGGACATGGCGGCACCCTGGCGCTCGTGCTGGCGGGCGTCATCGTCGGCGCCTTTTTCGGAGGGCTGGTCGGACTGGCGCAATATGTGGCCGATCCGCAGACCAAGCTGCCGTCCATCGTCTATTGGCTGCTGGGCAGCTTCGCCGGAGCGACTTACGGAAAAGTCGCCATCGTCGCCGGGGTGACCGTGGTGGCGGGCAGCCTGCTGCTGGGGTTGCGCTGGCGCATCAACCTGCTGTCCCTGGGCGAGGCCGACGCCGAGGCGCTGGGCGTCAATATCGAGGTTCTGCGCTGGGGCGTGGTCGCCTTGGTGGCCTTGCTGGTGGCGGCGCAGGTCTCGGTCAGCGGCGGCGTGGGCTGGGTCGGGCTGATCATTCCGCACCTCGCCCGCATGCTGGTGGGGTCGGAGCATTCCCGTCTGCTGCCGACCTCGGCCTTCCTGGGAGGGCTCTATCTGCTGGTCATGGACGATCTTGCCCGTTCGGCCACCATGCAGGAAATTCCCATCGGCCTCTTGACCGCCATCATCGGCACCCCGGTCTTCGCGCTGCTGTTCTGGAGACTGAAAGGCAAGGGGTGGGCCCGGGATTGACGCCCGAGGCCATGGTCGAGGCAATGCTTCGCCGCTCGCCACCAGACCAATCGCCGCCTCGATCATTCATGATCGCAGCGCCACATAACGCTAGTGGTCCGTTTCATCTTAAATGAAAGGGACCACTTAAGCCCGAGCGGCGCTTGAGCCTGCCGAAGCCGGAGGCGAAGGCATCGCATGCAGCCTCGTGGAACGCTTCGTTTTAAACGAAGCATTCCACTAGAAATGGTTGCATCATCTGCTTATCTTTCTCGGAACGAGCCATCGCCCATCATTCTTCATTCGTCGCCACGAAAGGAGAGACCATGAGCTTCGATCAAGAGGATGCGATCTTTCGCGTTGTCGTCAATCAGGAGCGTCAGTATGCGATCTGGCCGGACTGGAAAGCCGTGCCGGCCGGATGGGAAGAGGCGGGAATGACCGGAAACAAGGCGGCATGCCTGGAGCATATCGAGAAAGTCTGGACCGACATGCGCCCCTACAGCCTGCAAAAGCGTATGGCTGAGAACACCGAAGCCCCGTGAACAGCCACGGGATCACGGCCTTCTGTTTCCCTTGCGCGGGCAGCAGCGCGGTTCGCTATCTGGGATGGCGGCGGTTCGTTCCGTCATGGCTTCGCATAGAACCGATGGAGTTTCCCGGCCGGGGAGCGCGCTTTCGAGACCCTTTTGTTCGTTCCTTCCGGCCGCTGGCCGACGAATTGGCCGATACCGTCGTCCGGGCATCTCCCGGACGATACGTCTTTTTCGGACACAGCCTGGGCGCCCTGGTCGCCTATGAATCCGCCTACAGCCTGCGCTCCAGGGGATATCACCCGCCTCTGGCGTTGTTCGTGGCCTGCTGCCCGGCTCCGTCGGAACGGTCGCCTTCCCGAAAACCGTGGACGGACGACGAACTGATCGAAGAACTGCGGAACAGGAACGGCACCCCGGCGGAAGTTTTTCAGCACCCGGAGCTTCTGCGTTGCGCATTGGACCAGCTTGCGGCCGATTTCGCGGTCTGCGACGACTTTTCCCACGACGCGACGAGATCGCCTCTCGACATCCCCATCCATGTCTTCGGGGGGACGGACGACGACATTGCCGAGCATTCCCTGACCGCCTGGGAGTTTGAGACGACCGCCGCCAGCACGGTGGCCATGGTCCCGGGAAACCACTTCTTCTTTCATCAGAATCCGAAGATCATCCTGACCCGTCTCGAACAGGCAATTTCGGCTCTCCTCCCCGCTGACGCTCCCCCAAGCGGAGACCTCGATGTCGTGTTCCAGTCCCCCAAGTCCTGAAGCCCTTCCTTTTGTCGCCGAGCAACTGCGCCGGACTCTGACCATGTTGACGTCGTGGGGGCCCCGGGCGCCCGATGATCGTCCCGCTCTTGAAAAGACGGTGGCGTTCCTTCGGGATGTCCTGTCGTCCGAAGGTTACGACACCCACCTCCACCGCTTCGACACCGGCCCCGGAGATTGCAATCTTCTGGCGGAACGCTGCGGACAGGATCCCAGCCAGCCGGTCCTGGAAATCGGCGCCCACTTCGATACCGTCCCCGGCAGCCCCGGAGCGGACGACAATGGAAGCGGCGTGGTGGGCCTTCTGGCCATTGCCCGCTATTTCGCCCGGCGCCCCTTGCTCCGTGGCGTGCGATTCTGTTTTTTCGGAAGGGAGGAAACCGGCCTCATGGGCAGCAAGGCCCATCAGCTTTGGCTGGACAAGGAAGGCCGCCCCTTTGCCGGCTGCGTCGTTTTCGAGATGATCGGATGCCGGAACCGTACCGAGCGCAGCCAAGGCAGCCCATTTCGCATTCCGTTTCTCCTATGGCCTCCCAAAACCGGAGATTTCATCGCCCTTCTCTCCAACCGGAAATCACGGCCCTTGGCGACATTGTTCCAAAAGGCCCGGCCGCTCGGCCGCGACTCGATTCCCGTCTATCCCATCACGAGGGTCGGCGGATTGCTGAAAGATGCCGTGCGGAGCGACCATGCGTCCTATTGGCGCGCCGGACGCCCGGCGATCATGCTGACCGATACCGCGAATTTTCGAAATCCGCACTATCACAAGCCGACCGACACCGTGGAGACGATCGATTTCGAATTCTTGTCGGACATTGCGCGCGCCACGGCTTCGATGGCGGACTCCTGGGCAACCCGCCCCCCGGCGCCGTCATCGGCCTCAT
>JAATGN010000296.1 GCA_015654615.1 Rhodospirillales bacterium | reverse complement strand
TGAAAGCCCATTAAGATCGGTCAGAAATAACGGCGTCATTGCGAGCGATCAGCGAAGCAATCCAGGATCCCACCGCTGTTGCTGGATTGCTTCGCTTCGCTAAGAAGAAAAGCGTGAGTGGCACCGGCATCCCTGCCGGTGGAAAAGACTCCGCCGCGCAGCGGCGGACACCGGCAGGGACGCCGGTGCCACTCACGCTTTTCATTCAGGGCGGGTCGGCCGCCGGCCGGTCGGAACTCGCAATGACGGATTTGAAAATAGAGTGGTCAGCTTTTAACGGACCACTATGCCTGTTTCAGAAGTTTCGCCGCTTCGATGGAGAAATAGGTCAGGATGCCGTCGGCGCCGGCCCGTTTGAAGGCCATCAGGCTTTCCAGCACGACTTTGTCGTTGTCCAGCCAGCCATTGTCGATGGCGGCCTTGAGCATGGCGTATTCGCCGCTCACCTGATAGGCGAAGGTCGGGACGGTGAAGGTCTCCTTGACCCGGCGCACGATATCGAGATAGGGCATGCCGGGCTTGACCATGACCATATCGGCCCCTTCCTGGAGGTCGGTGGCGACCTCGCGCAGCGCTTCGTCGCTGTTGGCCGGATCCATCTGATAGGTCTTCTTGTCGCCGCCCTTGAGGGCGGAATGGGAGCCCACCGCGTCGCGGAACGGGCCATAGAAGGCCGAGGCGTATTTGGCGGCGTAGGACATGATCCGCACATGGATCAGGCCGGCGCCGTCCAGCGCCTGGCGGATGGCGGCGATGCGGCCGTCCATCATGTCCGACGGCGCGATGACGTCGCAGCCGGCTTCGGCCTGGACCAATGCCTGGCGACAGAGGACCGCGACGCTTTCGTCGTTGACGACGTAATCGTCGACGACGAGGCCGTCGTGGCCGTCGCTGTTGAAGGGGTCGAGAGCGACGTCGCAGATGACGCCGAGGTCGGGGAAGGCTTTCTTCAGCGCGCGGACGGCCCGGCAGACGAGATTGTCGGGATTGGTCGCCTCGCGGGCATCCGGCGTCTTCAGGTCCGGGGCGACCGAGGGAAACAGCGCGACGGCCGGAATGCCCAGATCCCGGGCCTCGCCGACGGCCTCGACCAGGGTGTCGAGCGAATAGCGCACGACACCGGGCATGGACGGTATGGGAACATGGAGGCCGCTACCTTCGGCGACGAAGACCGGCCAGATCAGGTCGGCGGGGGTGAGAATATTTTCCGCCACCAATCGCCGCGACCAGTGATCGCGGCGATTGCGGCGGAGGCGAGTCTGGGGAAAACTCCCCGCGACGAGCGGTCCGAGCACTTTGTTATGCGGCCTCCAGAGCCTGGCGTAGATCGGCGAGAATGTCGTCGATATGTTCAATCCCGATGGACAGGCGAACATACCCCTCGGATACCCCCGTCGCCAACTGGTCTTCCGCGGAAAGTTGCGAATGGGTGGTGCTGGCCGGATGGATGGCCAGACTGCGGGCGTCGCCGATGTTGGCCACATGGTAGAAAAGCTGGAGCGCATTGATGAAGCGCTTGCCGGATTCGATTCCGCCCTTCACTTCGAAGCCGACCAGTCCGCCGTATCCGCCCTTCAGCACGGCGTCGGCCCGCCGTCTGGCTTCTCCGGTCTGTTGCGAGGGATGGATGACCTTGGTCACCTTGGGATGCCGGCTCAGGTAATCGGCCACGGCTTGCGCATTGCGGCTGTGCTCGCGAATCCTGAGCGGCAGGGTTTCCAGGCCCTGGATGGTCTGGAAGGCATTGAACGGGCTGGCGGCGGCGCCGACGTCGCGCAGCAGAATGACGCGGGCCCGCAGGATATAGGCGATGGGACCCAGCGGCTTGACCGCCTGCGTCCAGACGGCGCCGTGATAGCTGGGATCGGGCTGATTGAGCAGCGGGAAGCGCTCGGCGTGTTTTTCCCAATCGAATTTTCCCGAATCGACGATCAGGCCGCCGATCGAGGTGCCGTGGCCGCCGATGTATTTGGTGGTCGAATAAACGATGACGGCGGCGCCGTGGTCGAACGGACGGGCGATGACCGGGGCCGCCGTATTGTCGACGATCAGCGGGACGCCGAGGTCGTCGCCGATTTTCGCCACTTCGGCGATGGGAAAGACCTGGAGCTTGGGATTGGGCAGCGTCTCGGCGTAATAGGCCCGCGTCCTGCTGTCGGTGGCGCGGCGGAAGTTCTCCGGATCCGCCGGATCGACGAAACGCGCTTCGATGCCGAATTGCTTGAAGGTATTGGCGAAAAGATTCCAGGTGCCGCCGTAAAGATCGGTCGAGGTGACGAAATTGTCGCCGGCCGAGGCGACATTGAGGATGGAATAGGTGCTGGCCGCCTGCCCCGATGCGACCGCCAGGGCGGCGACGCCGCCATCCAGCGCGGCGATGCGCTTCTCCAGCACGTCGTTGGTCGGATTCATGATGCGGGTGTAGATATTGCCCAATTCCGCCAGGGCGAACAGGTTGGCGGCCTGGTCCGTATCCTTGAATTGATAAGAGGTGGTTTGATAAATCGGCACGGCGACGGCGTTGGTCGCCGGATCCGCGCGATAGCCGGCATGCAGGACCAGGGTCTCGGGGTGATGGCTGGTGACGCTCATGGGTCTGTTCCTCTTTTTATCGGTCTTTTCGAACGTAGCGGGAAGGGCGGCCCGGCATGATCGCGGTGTTTCTGCCCTCGGGTGAGCAAACACCCATTTCCGAGAAGGTGTCAATACGAACAGCAGGAATATTATGTGGAAAACATAATATTAACCAAAATATTTTGTATTAATCTGCCCGACATTTTTCGATGCCTCCCTCGCCGCGCGCTTGGCCGCGGCCTCAATGGCCGCTGGAGCGGCGTGCGTCAGATTTGACGCACGCCGCTCTAATGTCCTATCGTTGCCCGTTGGGGCCGGGGACGCGGCCTCGGCCGAGAAGGCGATCGGAAAGAAGAAGGGGTTCGTCGTGGGACTGCAGCCGAAAAAGGGCGAAGTGCTGTTCGAATTCCGCAAGATCGGCAATTCGGTCAAGGTCTCGGCCATCGATCCGCAGACCAACACCGAAATTTCCATCGTCGGGCCGGCCACGGCCGGCGAATACGCCCTGAAGATGGCCGCCATCCGCAAATTGCAATATGTCCTGGGGCGCGGCGAGAAGGGTTGAAGCGAGCCCGGTTCCCGGGACCAAATGAAAAGGCCACATCTTCGGGGATGTGGCCTTTTCATTCGTCGTTCAGACCCAAACGGTTCCTGAGGCGCGACGGCGCCCTGCGGGCTCAGCGGGCGCGCGGGCGGCGGGTTTTCTTTTCCTCGGCGGCGCTCTCGGCGCTCTTGCGGCCCAGGCCGATTTTCTTCGCGAAGTCCGAGCGTTGCGCCGCATAGTTCGGCGCCACCATCGGATAATCGGGCTGCAAACCCCACCGCGCCCGGTATTCATCGGGAGTCATATTATAGGTGGTGCGCAGATGCCGCTTCAGCATCTTCAACTTTTTGCCATCTTCCAGGCAGACGATGTAATCCGGTGTAACCGATTTTTTCAAAGGCACGGCGGGGCGTGGAGCCTCGGCCTTCACTTCCGGCGCCTGGCCGTCCAACTGGCTCAAAGAATTGAAGACAGTATGTATGACCTCGGAGATCTGGCCGGCTGGGAGTGGATTCTTGCTCACATAGGCGGCAACGACATCGACCGCCATGCGAAGGATGTCATCGTGCGAAATCTTTTCAGCGTTAGCTTCACTCATTTTGCTGCGACCTGATACTAGAACACCGAATGCTCCAACTAATCGCATGGTGTGAGTCGCGTGTCAATGGAAAACGCCGTTTCAGAATACTGATTTCTTTCAAGGAGAGGCGGAACCAATAAAAAAATTGCGGCGGATCCTTACGACGTTAGCCATGGTCAGTAGTTTTGCGGCCTGTTGACTTGTCGGCAGCCGCCAAACCGCCAGCCTTGAGTCTAATTTGGCTGGAGAGACGAGAAAATTGGTCAGACCGCACTGATGGTAATTGTGCCAAAAGTTTTCCGGTTAATACGAAAGGCTTGTATAACCCCCGGCCTCATCCGAGCGATTGTGGTCCATTGGCAAGTCGGTTCGACATATGGTATCAAACGGCGGTCATTTCCATATGGGCGGTCTTTCACAACGCATGTCCCAGAAAATTATCGCGATGGCCGCCGATCACGGCGGCTACGAACTGAAATCCATCTTGAAGGAGACGCTGGAGGCGAAAGGCCTTTCCGTGCTCGATCTGGGGACCCATGGTCCGCAGTCGGTGGATTATCCCGATTATGCCGACGCCATGGCCGAGGCGATCCGCGGCGGCAGGGCCGACAAGGGCGTCCTGCTCTGCGGGACGGGGATCGGCATCAGCATCGCCGCCAATCGCCATCCGGAATTGCGCGCGGCCCTGGTGCATGACGCTTTCGGGGCGCGCCTGGCGCGGCAGCACAACGACGCGAACGTCATCGTCTTCGGCGGTCGCACCATCGGATCGGAAGTGGCCAAGGATTGCCTGGAGCTGTTTCTTTCGACCGCGTTCGAAGGCGGGCGCCATGCGGGCAGGGTTGCCAAGATCAAGTGACGTGGCCCGCTTAAGCGGCGCAGGACCGCGCGAGCCTTTACAAGGATAGAGCAGATGTCGATCGAACAGGGTTTCCTTCAACGCTATTTCGGCGCCTCCCTGGCGGAAAGCGATCCTGAAATCTTTGCCGCAATCGGCAAGGAGTTGGCCCGCCAGCAGGACCAGATCGAGTTGATCGCCTCGGAAAACATCGTTTCCAAGGCGGTCCTCGAGGCCCAGGGTTCGGTGCTGACCAACAAATATGCCGAAGGCTATCCGGGCAAGCGTTATTACGGCGGTTGCGAATTCGTCGATATCGCCGAGGATCTGGCGATCGGCCGCGCCAAGAAATTGTTCGATTGCGCCTATGCCAACGTCCAGCCCAATTCCGGTTCGCAGGCCAATCAGGCGGTGTTCCTGGCCCTGCTGCAGCCGGGCGACACCTTCCTCGGCCTGTCGCTGGCCAGCGGCGGCCATTTGACCCATGGCGCGCCGCCCAATCTGTCGGGAAAATGGTTCAAGGCCGTGCAATACGGCGTGCGGCTGCAAGATGCGCAGATCGATTTCGACGAGGTCGAACGCCTGGCCAAGGAACATCGGCCGAAACTGATCATCACCGGCGGTTCGGCCTATCCGCGTTTCATCGATTTCGCCCGTTTCCGCGCCATCGCCGATTCCGTCGGCGCCTATTTCATGGTGGACATGGCGCACTTCGCCGGTCTGGTCGCCGGCGGCGTGCATCCGAGCCCGCTGCCGCATGCCCATGTGGTGACCACGACCACGCATAAAACATTGCGCGGTCCGCGCGGCGGCATGATCCTGTCGAACGACGCCGACATCGGCAAGAAGATCAATTCGGCCATCTTCCCCGGCCTGCAGGGCGGCCCCCTGATGCATGTGATCGCCGCCAAGGCGGTGGCCTTCGGCGAGGCCCTGCGCCCGGAATTCAAGCTTTACGCCAAGGCCGTCAAGGACAATGCGGCGGTCATGGCCGATACCCTGGGGCGCCGGGGATTGGATATCGTTTCCGGCGGAACGGACACCCATCTGATGCTGGTCGACCTGCGTCCCAAGAAATTGACCGGCAAGGCGGCGGAGGCCAGCCTGGAGCGGGCCGGCATCACCTGCAACAAGAACGGCATCCCCTTCGATCCCGAGAAGCCGACCATCACCTCGGGCGTGCGGCTGGGCTCTCCGGCGGCCACCACGCGCGGCTTCGGGGCCGAGGAGTTCCGGCAGGTGGGGAACCTTATCGGCGATGTCCTCGACGGTCTGGCCGTCTCGCCCGACGACAATGGAACGACGGAGCGCAAGGTGCGTGCCCAGGTGAGCGAATTGTGCAAGCGGTTCCCGATCTATCAGGGCTGATCACCTCGGGGCGAGCGATACAGGGGGGTAGGTTATGCGCTGTCCGTTCTGTGGTCATGACGACACTCAGGTCAAGGATTCCCGGCCGACCGAGGACAATTCGGCGATCCGCCGCCGCCGCTTCTGCACGGCCTGCGGGTCGCGTTTCACCACCTTCGAAAGGGTGCAGCTGCGCGAGCTGATCGTCGTCAAGAAGAACGGCCAGCGCGCGCCTTTCGATCGGGACAAGCTGGCGCGTTCCATCGCCATCGCGGTGCGCAAGCGCCCGGTCGATCCCGATCGGGTGGAACGCATCTGCAACAGCATTCAGCGCCGGCTGGAAAGCTGCGGGGAGGCCGAAATCTCCACCACGGCCATCGGTGAATTGGTGATGGAGGCCCTGGCCAATCTCGATCAGGTGGCCTATGTGCGCTTCGCCTCGGTCTATCGGAACTTCCGCGAGGCCAAGGATTTCGAGGATTTCGTCGGGAAGCTCGGTGGTGACGTCGGTCTCGACGACTGACCTTGCCCATATGCAGGCCGCGTTGAGCCTGGCTCGGCGCGGCCTGGGAGCCGTTTGGCCCAATCCCGCGGTCGGCTGCGTCATCGTCAAGGACGCCCGCGTGGTGGGACGGGGCTGGACGGCCAAGGGCGGGCGGCCGCACGCCGAAACCATCGCCCTCGCCCAGGCCGGCGCCGCCGCGGCCGGCGCCACCGCCTTCGTCACCCTGGAACCCTGCAGTCATCACGGAAAAACCGGCCCCTGCGCCGATGCCCTGATCGCCGCCGGAATCGGACGGGTGGTCGCCGCCATGGAGGACCCCGACCCCCGGGTATCCGGCCGCGGCGTCGAGCGACTGCGCGCCGCCGGCGTCGCCGTCGACGTCGGCTGCTGTTCGGAGGCGGCGGCGGAGATCAATGCCGGATTCTTCCTGCGGATCGGCGGCGGGCGCCCTCTGGTCACCTTGAAGCTGGCCACGTCCCTCGACGGCCGCATCGCCACCCGGAGCGGAGAGAGCCAGTGGATCACCGGGCCGTCGGCGCGGGCCGCCGGGCACCGGTTGCGGGCCGAGAATGACGCGATCCTGGTGGGAAGCGGCACGGCATTGGCCGACAATCCGGAATTGACCTGCCGCCTGGCCGGATTGGAGGACCGCTCGCCGGTTCGCCTAGTGGTCGACGGGCATCTGCGCCTGCCTTTGACGGCCAGGATGGTGATGACCGCCGATCGGCGGCCGACCTGGCTGATCACCCGCAGCGGCAATGATCCGGAGCGCCTGCGGGCCTACGCCGCCTGCGGTGTCGAAATCATCGAAGTGCCGATGGCGGCGGACGGAAAGGTCGATCTGCCGCTGGCCTTCGGCGAATTGGCCCGGCGGGGGCTGACCAGGGTCCTGGTCGAAGGCGGCGCGCATATGGCGGCGGCCCTGATGCGCCATGACCTGATCGACCGCCTGGCCTGGTTCCGGGCGCCCCTGTTGCTGGGGGGCGACGCCATGCCGGCGCTGGTGTCCTTCGGCGCCGACCGTCTGGCCGCGGCGCCGCGCTTCAAGCGCCTGGCGGTGGCGGAACTGGGCGGCGACCTGTTCGAATATCTGACGCGGGAAGATCCTGGGTGAATCCATCACATGGAACACAGATGAACACAGATTGGAGCTTCGCTCCTACACAGATGAACGCAGATAAATTTTTGATAAATATTATCCGTGTTCATCTGTGTATGGCCGACCGGCCGTCTCTGTGTTCATCTGTGTTACCTTAAATAGAAGCGAGATATCCAAAATGTTTACCGGTATCGTTACTGATTTGGGCGAGGTTCTCGATATTTCCGGCAAGGGCGACGTGCTGTTCAAGATTCGCACGGTCTTCGATGTCGAGCAGGTTCCCATCGGCGCGTCGATCGCCAACAATGGCGTCTGCCTGACCGTGATCGATCGCGGAAACGATTGGTTCGCCGTGCAGGCCTCGGCCGAGACGCTGGACAAGACCACTCTGGGCGACTGGAAGCCGGGCGACCGGGTCAATCTCGAACGCGCCATGCGCATCGGCGACGAGTTGGGCGGGCATATCGTGTCCGGTCACGTCGACGGCGTGGCGACGGTGGTGGCGATCCGTCCCGAAAACGATTCCCTGCGCTTCACCTTCGAAGCCCCCGGGCATTTGAAGCGCTTCGTCGCGCCCAAGGGGTCGGTGGCGATCGACGGCGTGTCCCTGACCGTCAACGAGGTCGAAGGGGCCCGTTTCGGCATCAACATCATCCCCCATACCAAAAGCGTGACGACATTCGGCGCCTATGTCGTGGGCTCGAGGGTCAATATGGAAATCGACATGCTGGCGCGCTATGTTGCGCGCCTGCTCGAAAAGGACTGATCCCGTGTCGAATTTTCACGCCTATATGTCGCCCGTCGAAGACATCATCGAAGAAGCCCGCAACGGCCGCATGTTCATTCTGATCGATGACGAGGATCGGGAGAACGAAGGCGATTTGGTGATCCCGGCCCAGATGGCCACCCCCGAGGCCGTCAATTTCATGGCCAAATTCGGTCGCGGCCTGATCTGTCTGGCCATGACCAGGGAGCGCATCGAGCATCTGGGGCTTTCGATGATGGCGCCGGACAACGCGTCGCGGCACCAGACCGCCTTTACCGTCAGCATCGAGGCCCGGGAAGGCGTGACCACCGGGATTTCGGCCTCGGACCGGGCCCGGACCGTCGCCGTCGCCATCGACCCGGACAAGGGGGCCCAGGATATCGTGACCCCTGGCCATGTCTTTCCGCTGATGGCCCGCCAAGGCGGCGTGCTGGTGCGGGCCGGCCATACGGAAGCGGCCGTCGACGTGGCCCGCCTGGCCGGCCTCAATCCCTCCGGCGTCATTTGCGAGATCATGAACGACGACGGCAGCATGGCCCGCACCCCGGACCTCGTCACCTTCGCCCAATTCCACGGATTGAAGATCGGCACCATCGCCGATCTGATCGCCTACCGCCGTCATCATGACAAGATCATCCGGCGCACGCTGGAGACCGACTTCCGCTCGGTGCACGGCGGCGATTGGAAGATGGTCATCTATGTCAATACGGTGGCCTATGCCGAGCATGTGGCGCTGATCAAGGGCGATATCGCCAAGGGCGGTCCGGTGCTGGCCCGGGTCCATGCGCTCAATGTGCTGGACGATGTGCTGGGCGATCTCGATTCCGGCAAGGGCGGACAGCTGCACACGGCCATGGAGATGGTGGCGGCGGAGGGCAGGGGAGCCATCCTGCTGATCCGCGAGCCCCTGCCGTCCAGCCTGACCGATCGGGTCAAGGCCCGGCTGGACGGACGGGAGATTCCGGGACAGCTGCGCGACTATGGCATCGGGGCGCAGATTCTGATCGATCTCGGCGTTTCCGAGATGATTCTTTTGTCGAACACGAAAAAGACTATCATCGGGCTCGAAGGATATGGCCTCAGCGTCGTCGAGCAGCGGGCGATCCCCATCCATGAGGAGAGGCAATGAGCGGTGTGCGCATTCTGATCGTCGAATCGCGATTCTACGACGAAATCACCGACAATCTGGTCAAAGGCGCGGTCAAGGAACTGGCCGCCGTCGGGGCCGGTTACAAGCGCCTGATCGTGCCCGGCATCCTGGAAATCCCGGCGGCCATCCGTTACGCCATCCGCGCGATGGAGCTGAGGGCCACCGACGAGCGTTATTCCGGCTATGTGGCGCTCGGCTGCGCCATCCGGGGGGAGACCGATCATTATGAGCACGTCAGCCGCGAAGCGATCGCCGGCGTGCAGAAATTGGCCCTGGATTACACGCTGGCGGTTGGCAACGGCATCCTGACCGTGCATAACCGCGCCCAGGCGATGGAACGCTGCTCTCCCGAGCGGCGGAACTTCGGCGGCCAAGCCGCTCGCGCCTGTCTTCGCATGATCGAAATCAAACGAGAGCTTAGTCTCATACCCAAATGACAGCCAAAAAAGGCCGAAACAAAAATTCCGTGCAGGCACGGTCCGCCGCCCGGCTCGCCGCCGTGCAGGCGCTTTATCACGCCGAAATGTCCGAGCATGCGCCGGATCGCGTGCTCGACGATTTTCTCAAGCATCGCATCGGCGCCAAGGTCTCGATCGCTCCGTCCCAGGACGACGATGCCGGCACGGCCGAGGTCGAGCACGAGCTGGCCGAACCGGATCCCATCCTTTTCACCGCCATTTTCCGGGGCACGCTGGCCCGGCGCGACGATTTCGACGGCATGATCGCCGGCGCGCTGACCGGCGACTGGACCGTGGAACGGCTCGAATCCGTGCTGCGGGCCATTCTGCGGGCCGGAGCCTGCGAACTGGCCGATTTTCCCGATGTGCCGGTCCGCGTGGTCATCTCGGAATATGTCGATATCGCCCATGCCTTTTATTCCGGTCCCGAACCGGGACTGGTGAATGCCGTGCTCGACCGCATCGGACGGGTGGTGCGGGCCGGCGAGATCGGCAGCGATGCCCGGTCTCGATGAATTCTCGCTGATCGCGCGGCTTTTCGCTCCGCTGGCGGCGCGTCATCCGGGGGCCCTGGGGCTGACCGACGACGCGGCGCTGATCGCCGGTCCGGCCGGCCGGCAATGGGCGGTGACCGCCGATGCGATGGTCGAAGGCGTGCATTTCCTGCCCGACGATCCGCCGGAACTGATCGCCAGGAAGCTGGTCCGGGTCAATCTTTCCGACCTTGCCGCCATGGGCGCCAAGCCCTTCGCCGTCCTTTTGGCCAGCTGCTTTCCGCTCGGCGTCGCCGACGAATGGCTGGAACGTTTCGCGGCCGGCTTGAAAAGCGATTGCGAGGAGTTTTCGATCGCCCTGATCGGCGGCGACACGGTGGCGACCCCCGGCCCGCTCACCCTGGCCTTGACGGCCATCGGCGATGTGCCGGCCGAATCGGCCCTATTGCGGTCGAACGCTCGTTCGGGAGACGATATCTGGGTTTCCGGGTCGATCGGCGATGCCGCCTTCGGACTGCTGGTCGGTCAAGGCAAGGCGGCGTCCCTCGATCCGGCCGACGCTCAATGGCTGTTGGGACGTTACCGATTGCCCTTGCCCAGAACCGCCTTGGGACCGGCGCTGCTGGGGCTTGCCCATGCCGCGATGGACATCTCGGACGGTCTTGTCGGCGATCTCGGGCATATCTGCGAAACTTCGGGCGTCGGCGCGCTCGTCGACGCCGCCAAGGTGCCGCTGTCGGCGGCGGTGCGGGCGGCGCTGGCGGCCGGTCTCGGCGGCATCGAGCGGGTGCTGGCCGGCGGCGACGATTACGAATTGCTGTTCACCGCCGCGCCGGACGCGGCGCAGTCCGTCGCCGCCCTGGGACGGGCGCTCGGCTTGCGTCTGACGGCAATCGGGCGGATCATCGAGGGGCAGGGGGTGCGCGTCACCGGGGCCGATGGCCGGACGCTCTCCCTGGCGGGCGGCGGATATCGTCACTTCGGCGGGTAACCCATGAAAAAGATCATCGTTATCGTCGTACTGGTGGCGATCCTGGTCGTCGGGGCCATCGGCGGCCTGGCGATGTTCGGCAAGGGGCCGTTTCCCAATCTGATCAAACCGTTCAAATCGTCCGAGGGTCCGCCGGCGGCGGAACCGGTCGCGGAGGTGAAGGAACGTCTCTTCGACCTGGGGACCTTCATCATCCCCCTGGTGGTCAAGCATACCATCACCCGCCAGATCGGCATGGACCTGGCGATCGCCGTCGATGGCGACAGCGCCGGCCGCGTCGCCGGCGAACTTCCCCGGCTGCAGAATGCGCTCCTGGTCGATCTTTACGATTTCATCCCCCTGCATTCGGACCCCCATTCCGCCGCCGACAAGGAAGCGATCCGGCAGCGGCTGGTCAAGGTGGCGAGCCGCCTGTTCGGCGAGAAAGCCATTCACAATGTGGTGATCAAGTCTCTTTACGACCGCTAGAGCGCGCTGCCTTAAATCGGCATCACGCTCTGGCTTTTCTTGATGTCCCTCGCCGGGCGCGCGCCTCCGCGCGCTTGGCCGCGGCCTCAATGGCCGCTGGAGCGCTTTGCGATCAAACGGGATCGATCCCTGTACCATCGTCCCGGCG
>JAATGN010000023.1 GCA_015654615.1 Rhodospirillales bacterium | reverse complement strand
CGCTGCCGGACATGCCCTGATGGACCATTTCGGCGGCCCGCGCGTCGAAGGGCAAGGACAGCAGCAGGCCGATCAGCGACAGGGCGCCCCATTTGCTTATCGCCATCATTCCTGCCCCTCGCTCGCCGCCGTTGCTATTTCATCGCCATGAAGGGAACCGAGCCGGCGATCGTCCCGCTCTCGCCCTGCACCTTGGCGGAGAGACTGAGCGTCCAGCCGCCGCCGGCCGACAAATCGGTCTGAAAGGGATATTCGCCGGGCTTGACCGGCTTGATCGCCGCGACCTTGGTGACCATCGGCGCCATTCCTGGCATCGGCATTTCCATCTTGCTGCTGAAAATGACCGCGTCCGGCACCGGCTTGTTGTCCGGGATGTGGATCAGCCGCACCGACACCACGGTATCGCTGGCCGCGGCGACGTGGGCCTGGACGGCTTCGAACCGATAATCCTTGGGATCGGCAAAAGCATTCCCGGCGGCACAGATCATAAAGGCACCAGTGACCGCCGCCAGGACGCCCCCATTTACCAAATACTTCATCGCGGTTTCTCCGATGGTCTGACAAAGATCGAACCTCGTTCGACCCCGGTATGGGTACACGTCCGCGATAAGGATTGCGCGTAACATAGTGTAACATTTGCGCGAACTTTTCCGCCGTCGGCCTGGATGCGGAATCTACCCAGCCGACGCTCCTTGCGGGACGGAGCGGCCGTCCCGCGCTGCAATGACCGACGGTCGCCGGCTTCGGGGGGCGCCCCGCACGCAAGACGCTGCTGAGTAGTTCCCGAACCTATCTTCGCGCCATGGCGCCGCCTATCTTCGCTTTGACTTGGAAAGCCGTTGACAACGACGGCCCTTGGATCGATGAGGACTTCAATCGGCAAGTCATTCCCCGTGTCCGATGCCGTCACGGCGGAACCGGGTGGTGCCGCGAAGGGCCGCCACATTTCTTCACAATTCGTTTCCGGCCGTTACACGAAGCAGTGTCGACCCCGTGACATCATGGCGGTTGAATTTGACGGGCCCGCCTCTCGCCTCGTCAGGGCCCGCGGCGGCGGGAGGGTAAGGGCGGTATTTATCCGCAAGCTCGACCCATCCGGAAATTGGAGAACGACATGGAACGACTCTCTCGGAATCGGCCGGATCATCGGGGGAACGGCCGTTGACCGCGCCGACGATCAAGGATCCGGTCTGCGGCATGACCGTCGACCCCGGAAAAGCGACGCCGCAGGCCGATCACGACGGCCGAACCTATTATTTCTGCTCGGCCGGGTGCCGGGCGAAGTTCCTGGCCGAACCGGGCAAATATGCGAGCCCCGCGGTCGAGGCGGCCGCTCACGGTGTCGCGCCTGAAGCGCTTCCCGGCGGCCGGCCCTACACCTGCCCGATGCACCCCGAGATCCGCCAGGACGGTCCCGGAGACTGCCCGATCTGCGGGATGGCGCTGGAACCGGTGACGGCGTCCGCCGACCAGGGGCCCAACCTCTAACTGCGCAACATGACTCGCCGCTTCTGGATCGGCGGCGCCTTGACCGTGCCGCTGGTCGTCCTGGCCATGGCCGGGCACGTCCCCAGCCTTCGTCTGGCGGACCTGATCCCGCCCCCGATCGCCCTGTGGACCCAGTTTTTCCTGGCCACGCCGGTGGTGCTGTGGGCCGGATGGCCTTTGCTCGAACGCTGCTGGCGCTCCTTCGCGACGGGCTCGCTGAACATGTTTTCCCTGGTCGGCCTGGGCGTCGGCGTCGCCTATCTGTTCAGCCTCGCGGCGACCGTCCTGCCTGGTGTCTTTCCGCCGGAATTCCGCGATCCGCACGGCATGGTCGCGGTCTATTACGAGGCGGCGGCGGCCATCACGGTCCTGGTGCTGCTCGGGCAGATGCTGGAACTGCAAGCCCGCGAGCGGACCGGCGGCGCCATCCGCGCATTGTTGAAGCTGGCTCCGAAGACGGCTTTGCGGCTGGCCGAGGACGGACAAGACGAGGAGGTTCCGCTCGAACGTGTCGCGGCGGGGGATCGCCTTCGCGTGCGTCCGGGCGACGCGGTGCCGGTGGACGGCGAGGTTCTCGAAGGACAGAGCAGCGTCGATGAGTCGCTGGTCACCGGCGAGTCCATGCCGGCCGTCAAGGGACCCGGCGAAAAACTCATCGGCGGAACGATCAACCAGACCGGCGGCCTGGTGATGCGGGCCGACAAGGTCGGGGCCGATACGGTGCTGGCCCGCATCGTCGGCATGGTCGGCGAAGCGCAGCGATCGCGCGCCCCGATCCAGCGGATCGCCGATGTGTTTGCCGGCTATTTCGTTCCGGCGGTGATCGGGATCGCCCTGCTTTCCTTCATCGCCTGGATGATCTGGGGGCCCGCCCCGGCCTTCGTCTACGGCCTGATCTCCGCCGTTTCCGTGCTGATTATCGCCTGCCCCTGCGCCCTTGGCCTGGCGACGCCGATGTCGATCATGGTGGGCGTCGGCCGCGGCGCCCAGGCCGGCATCCTGATCAAATCGGCCGAAGCGCTGGAACGGCTGGAAAAGGTCGACACCGTCGTCATCGACAAAACCGGGACTCTGACCGAGGGAAAACCGCAAGTGACCAGACTGCTGGTCGGCCCCGGCTTCGAGGAGGCGCCGCTGCTGGTCCTGGCGGCCAGCCTGGAGCGTTCCAGCGAGCATCCCCTGGCGGCGGCGATCGTGGCGGCGGCGCGGACGCGGAACCTTTCGGTCAAAGACGCCGAGAGCTTCGATTCGGTAACCGGCAAAGGCGTCGTCGGGACCGTCGACGGCCGGCATGTGGCCCTTGGCAACCGCGCGCTGATGGACGACGAACAGGTCGGCCTGGAACAGATCGAAGCCGAGGCCGAGGCGCTTCGGCAAGACGGGGCGACCGTTCTGTTCGTCGCCGTCGACGGCAAAGCGGCCGGCGCCGTGGCCGTGGCCGACCCGGTGAAGGCTTCGACCGCCGATGCCCTGGCCCGTCTCCGGGCCGACGGGATTCGCCTCGTCATGCTGACCGGCGACAATCGGACGACCGCCGAGGCGGTGGCGCGAAAGCTGGGGATTTCCGAGGTCCGTGCCGAGGTCTTGCCCGAGGACAAACACCAGATCGTCAAACAGCTCAAGGCCGAGGGCCGGATCGTCGCCATGGCCGGCGACGGCGTCAACGATGCGCCGGCCCTGGCCGAAGCCGATGTCGGCGTGGCCATGGGGACCGGAACCGAGGTGGCCATCCAAAGCGCCGGCCTCACCCTGGTGAAGGGCGATCTGGCGGGAATCGCCCGGGCCCGGGCGCTCAGCCGGGCGACGATGGGCAACATCCGGCAGAATCTGTTTCTGGCCTTCGTCTACAACGCCCTCGGCATCCCCGTCGCGGCCGGCGTTTTCTATCCGCTGTTCGGCTGGACGCTGAGCCCGATCATCGCCGCCGCCGCCATGGCGCTGAGTTCGGTCAGCGTCATCGGCAACGCGCTCAGATTGCGCTGGACGCCGCTTCGCTGAGGCTTCGTCCCGAGAATCGCGGGGGAATACGGCCGCTCAGCCCTGCAACGCTTCCAATCCGCCGGCTTTTTCGCCTATGATCCGGCGCATTCGCGGATCATAAGGGACGGACCGAGCAGCGCCATGCAGAGCGCCAAGCCCATCTTCAGCTATCGCCGCTTCTGGGCGCATCGTCTCGGCCCGGCCCCCATGCTGCCCATGTCGCGGGCCGAGATGGACGAACTTGGCTGGGACAGCTGCGACATCATCGTGGTCACCGGCGACGCCTATGTCGACCATCCCAGCTTCGGCATGGCGGTGATCGGCCGCGTGCTGGAGGCGCAAGGCTTCCGCGTCGGCATCATCGCCCAGCCGGATTGGAGCAATCCGCAAGCCTTTGCCGCGCTCGGCAAACCCAATCTGTTTTTCGGCGTCACCGCCGGCAATATGGATTCGATGGTCAACCGCTATACCTCGGATCGCCGGCTGCGCCACAACGACAGCTATACGCCGAACGACGAGGGTGGAAAGCGCCCCGACCGCGCCGTCATCGTCTATTCCCAGCGCTGCCGCGAAGCCTTTCGCGACACGCCCGTCGTCATCGGCGGCATCGAGGCCTCGCTGCGCCGCATCGCCCATTACGATTACTGGTCCGACAAGGTGCGCCGTTCGGTCCTGATCGACAGCCGGGCCGATCTGCTGGTCTTCGGCAACGGCGAGCGGGCCATCGTCGACATCGCTCACCGCCTGGCCAAAGGCGAAGCCATCGCGCAACTCGATGACATCCGCGGCACCGCCTTCCTGCGCGACGCCATCCCGGCGGATTGGACCGTGCTGGCCAGCGACCACCTCGCCGACGAGCCCAACGAAACGGCCATCAGTTGGGAAAGCATCAGGGAGAAATCCCTCAGTGGGAGCCACGGCCAAAGGCTCTCTTTTCCATAAGGAAAAAACAGCGGTTCGGCTGCCCTCCTTCGAACAGGTCAAGGACGACCGGGTCCTCTATGCCCACGCCTCCAGGCTGCTGCATCAGGAAAGCAATCCCGGCAACGCCAGGCCCCTGGTGCAGCGGCACGGCAACAAGGAACTGTGGCTCAATCCGCCGCCGATTCCGCTGACCACCCCGGAAATGGACGGCGTCTACGACCTGCCCTATGCCCGGGCGCCGCATCCGGCCTATGGCGAGGCGAAGATCGCCGCCTGGGAGATGATCCGCTTCTCGGTCAACATCATGCGCGGCTGTTTCGGCGGCTGTTCCTTCTGTTCGATCACCGAGCACGAGGGACGGATCATCCAGAACCGCTCGGAAGGCTCGATCCTCAGGGAACTGGAGACCATCCGCGACAAGACCAGGGGCTTTACCGGCATCGTCTCCGATCTGGGCGGCCCCACCGCCAATATGTATCGCCTGGCCTGCAAGGACCCGAAGACGGAAAGCCTCTGCCGCCGGCCGTCCTGCGTCTATCCCGACGTCTGCAAGAATCTGAACACCGACCATACGCCGCTGATCGAGCTCTATCGCAAGGCCCGCGCCCTGCCCGGCATCAAGAAGGTGCATATCGCCTCGGGCCTGCGCTACGACCTGGCGGTGCGCAATCCGGCCTATGTCAAGGAATTGGCCACCCATCATGTCGGCGGGTACCTGAAGATCGCCCCCGAACACACCGAGGCCGGACCGCTGTCGAAAATGATGAAGCCGGGCATCGGCACCTATGACGCCTTCAAGACGATGTTCGACAAATTTGCCCGTGAGGCGGGCAAGGAACTCTACCTCATCCCCTATTTCATCGCCGCCCACCCCGGCACCACCGACGAAGACATGATGAACCTGGCCTTGTGGCTGAAGAAGAACGGCTATCGGGCCGACCAGGTGCAGACCTTCCTGCCCTCGCCGATGTCGCTGTCGGCCGCCATGTATCACAGCGGACGCAATCCCTTGCGGCCGGTGCGGCGCAGCGGCTCGGAAGAGGTGTTTTCGGCCAAGGGGCTGACCCAGCGCCGGCTGCACAAGGCCTTCCTGCGCTATCACGACGCCGAGAACTGGCCGATCCTGCGCGAGGCCCTGAAGCGGATGGGCCGCGCCGATCTGATCGGACCCGGCAAACATCACCTGATCCCCAACTGGCAACCGGCCGGAACCGGCCTCGCGGGCGGTGAAGGCGTGCGGGCCGGGCGCAAGCACGGCACCCAGAAATTCTACACCCAGCACACCACGCAATCGCGCCGGCCCGGCCTGTCCCCCCGAAAAAAAAGGCCGGCCGCCGGTTGATGGCGGTAGAGTGACCCGGCACCGGACTATCTCATGACCAGCATGGATCATCGGATGACAGCGCAGCAGCCCGTGACCGCGATCAAGGAATGCCGTCACGGAAGAATGCTCTTCCTGAAGCGCGACCTCTACGTCGGACGGTCGCTGGACCTTTATGGCGAGTTCAGCGAACTGGAAGCGCAAATCTTCGAACAAATCGTCAAGCCGAACGACGTCGTCGTCGAGGTGGGCGCCAATATCGGCGCCCATACCGTTCATCTCGCCAGATTGGTCGGCCCCGGCGGAGCCGTGCTCGCCTTCGAACCGCAACGGGTCATCTTCCAGCTGCTTTGCGCCAACGTGGCGATGAACGAGCTTTTCAACGTCCGCACCCATCACGCTGCCGCCGGCCGCCGTGCCGGCACGCTCAAGGTCCCGCCTCTCGACTATGCGGCCGAAGGCAACTTCGGCGGCATATCCCTGAACGACGTGCGGATGGGCGAGGAGGTCGCCGTGACGCCCCTCGATTCCTTGAATTTGCCGTCCCTCCGCCTGCTCAAGGTCGACGTCGAGGGAATGGAGTCCGAGGTTCTGGAAGGAGCCCGCCAGCTTATCGGCCGGCACAGGCCGATTCTATACGTCGAGAATGACAGAAAGGAAAAATCGAACGGGCTCATCCGCCTCATAGAGGATCTGGGATACGCCATGTGGTGGCATTTTCCCCGCCTGTTCAATCCGGAGAATTATCTTCGTAATAAAAACGACATATTCGGCAGCACGGTCTCGATCAATATCCTATGCGTTCCAAGCGAAACGCAGATCGTCATGAACGGCTTCCAAAAGGTGACGGGACCCGACGATTGGTGGCAGAACGGCCAGACGACGCGATAGGGGTAAAATCCGACACAGGGGGCCCGGGGAGAGATCGGGAGCGCGGGCGTCCGAGCCTGTGAAATAATTTCAGAGTGGCACCGGCGTCCCTGCCGGTGTGCCGGCGAAGCCGGCCGCGCCAGAGCGACCAATGGACCGATCTTGAAGGAAATTTTCCGCCGCAGGGCGGCGGACACCGGCACGGAGGCCGGTGCCACTGAGGGTTTTTCCGCTATACGCCGATCGCCGCCTTCACCCGGGACTGCGACAGCGGCAGGTCGCGCAGCCGGACGCCGGCGGCCTGCCGCAGGGCGTTGGCGATGGCCGCCGCGGTCGGACCCTGCCCGGCCTCCCCGGTGCCGAGGAAGGGCAGGCCGGGACGCTCCATGATATGGACCTCGACGCTGGCCGGCACGGCGGGAAACCGCAGGATGGGATAGCCGCTCCAGTCGGCGCTGGTGATGTGGCGGCGGTCGAAGGTCACCTGCTCGAAAAGCGTCCAGCTGGAAGACTGGACGATGGCCCCTTCGATCTGGTTGCGGATGCCGTCGGGATTGATCGGCTGCCCGCTGTCCACCGCCGCCACCACCCGACCGATCTGCACGCGGCCGGTTTCATGCTCGACGGTCAGATCGAGCGCCACGGCGCAATAGGCGCCCAGGTTCTTGTAGCGCGCGAAGGCGAAGCCGCGGCCCTGCCCCGGCTGCGAAGACGCTCCCTTCGACCAGCCGAAATGGTCGGCCGCCGCCTGGATCACCGCGCGGGCCCGCGTATCCTTCATATGGCGTAGACGGAATTCCACCGGATCGGCCCCGGCCGCCTCGGCCAGTTCGTCCATGAAGCTTTCGATGGCGAAGATGTTGTGATAGGCGCCCAAGGAGCGCATGGCCGAGACGCGGAGCGGCATGCCGGGCAGGAAGTGATAGACGACATGCGCGTTCGGAAAGGCGTAGAGCGGATTGCTGTTGCGGTCGCCGCCGCCCTCCGGCATCGGAATCGGGGCCGGCGGCGGCACCGGCAGCGGCTCGGGCAGGGCGGCGTTTTGCAGGAACATCCCGCCCTTGACCGGCCGCATATTGTGCGTGTTGCTCCACACCTCGTAGTCCCAGGCGACGATGTTGCCGTCGGCATCCAAGGCCGCCCGGGCCTCGGCGATCATCGCCGGGCCGAAGGGTTCGGCGGTGTTTTCCTGTTCGCGCATCCATTGCACCCGGATCGGGCGCCCCGGCAGGGCGCGGGCGATCAGCGCCGCGTCGGCGGCCACGTCGTCGGCGCCGTTATGGCCGTAGCAGCCGGACCCGGCGACATGGATGCAGCGCACCTTTTCCGGCGGCAACCGCAGCAGTTCGGCGAGCGCGCCGCGCTGCGGATAGACGCCCTGGGTGTGCGTCCACACCGTCACGCCGTCGTCTGCGAATTGCGCCAGCGCGCAGGACGGACCGATCGCGCCATGCATGAGGTAGGGCTTGGTGAAACGCGCCCGCAGCCGCTTGACCGGCCGGCCGGCCGGGGCCGTCCAGGTCAGCACCTCGATGTCGCGGGCCGGCAGGGCCCGCAGGGTGTCATGCACCGAGGCCTGTTCCGGCAATTCGGCGCTCTCGCTCCATTCGGCCGCCGCCGACAGGGCGCGCCAGGCGCGGACCGCCTGCCATTCCCGTTCGGCCACCACCGCCAGATAGTCGCCGTCGCGCACCACCTTGACGACGCCGGGCAGCCGTTCGACGGCGGCGGCGTCCACCGTCGTCAATATCGCGCCGGGGCTGGGTTGGCGGACCACGCGGGCGTGCAGCATGCCGGGCAGGCGCATGTCCTGGATATAGGCGACGCCGCCGGTCACCTTGGCCGGGATATCGACGCGCGGCAGCGAGGTCCCGATGACCCGATAGCTCTTCGGGTCCCCCAGCCCGGTGGCCGGCCGGGCGGCGACATGCAGCGACGATCCGGCGGCCAGCGGCCCATAGCCGAGGCTGCGCCCGTCCGGGGCGAACACCGCGCCGCCCTCGGCCGTCAGTTGCTCGGGCGGCAGACCGAATTGCCGGGCGGCCGCCTCCACCAGCAGCGCGCGCACCTGGCCGGCCGCGTTGAAGATGGCGGTGCCGCTGTCCTGCATCGAATGGCTGCCGGCGGTGAACCCCTCGTTCGGCGTGAGGCCGGTGTCGGCGGTGACGAGCCGGATGCGCTCCGGCGGCAGGCTCAATTGCTCGGCGGCCAGTTGGATCACCGCGGTGCGCAATCCCTGGCCCAGTTCCGCCTTGCCGGTGAACACCGAGACCTGCCCGGCGGCGTCCACCTTGATCCAGGCATCGAGCATCGGCGTCTGGGCGAGGCTGCCGGGCAGCGCCGCCGCCCCGGCGGCCGGCGACGACGGCGCGGCGGTCTCCTCCTGCGCCATGGGCCGGCCGGCCAGCGAGAAGGAGACGACCAGCCCGCCGCCGCCGGCGAGAAAGGCGCGGCGCGACAGTCCCGGGGAGGTCCGCGGCGCCGTCATGATGCGGCCCGCGCCATCGACCGCGCGGCGCGGCGGACGGCCCGCAGGATGCGCATATGCGTGCCGCAGCGACACAAGTTCGGGGTCATTTCGTCGCGAATCTGCTCCTCGGACGGCGAGGGATTGCGTTCCAGCAATGCCTGCGCCCGCATCACCATGCCGGCGATGCAATAGCCGCATTGCGCCGCCTGCTCCTCGATGAAGGCGCGCTGGAGCAGGCCGGGCGCCGCTTCCGTGCCGAGCCCCTCGATGGTCTTGATCTGCCGCCCGGCCAACAGCGCGATCGGCGTCAGGCAGGAAAACACCGCCTTGCCGTCCAGCATCACCGTGCAGGCCCCGCATTGCCCGAGCCCGCAGCCGAATTTGGCGCCGTTCAGCCGCAGATCGTCGCGCAGCACATAGAGCAGCGGCGTGTCCGGCGCTGCCTCGACATCATGTTGCCGGCCGTTGACCGTAAGGGTGATCATTTCTAGGCGCCTCCGTCCCGCCGGGCGCGTCGCACCTGGCTTTCGATATCCGTCCAGGCGGGGCCATTGCTGAAACGCGCCCGCAGATATTGCACGAGATCGGCCACCTGGCGGTCCGACAGCACGGCGGCGAAGCCCGGCATGTAGGGTCCGGCCTGTCCCTCGCGCCAGGGAATGCCGTGCAGGATCATCTGGATGGCGTCGCGCGGCGACGGCGCGTTGACCACCGAACTCAAGGCCAGCGACGGCGCCCCGCCCCGCGTCATCGGCGCATCCGGCCCGTGGCAGCCGCCGCACGCCCCGGCGAAGACGGCATTGTCGGCGGCCGTGCCGGGCGTCTTGACCGACGCCGCCGGCGCCTTCGGCATCATCGAGGCGACATAGACGGCGATCGCCCGGACGTCCTGGTCCGGCACCCGGGCCAGTTGCTGCGTCACCGGCCCCATCGGACCGGCCGCCGCGCCGTGCCGGGCGGCGAAGCCGTGGCGCAGATAACCCTCGAGGGCCTCGACGGTCCAGGGCGTGCCGGCCGGCGAGGCGGCCTGCAGGGCCGGCGCATCCCAGCCCTCGGCCTCGCCGCCGTCCAATCCTCTGGAGTCGTGCTCGGCGCCCAATCCATTGTGCGAGGTGTGACAGGCGCCGCAATGGCCGACGGCGTCGGCCAGATAGGCCCCGCGGTTCCATTCGGCGCTTTGCCGGGGATCGGGCTGCCAGGCCCGGGGACGAAGGAACAGCAGGTTCCAGCTGGCGATCGTCGCCCGCACGTTCAGCGGGAACGGCAGCGCATTGGCCGGGGTCTTGGCCTGCACCACCGGCCGCGTCATCAAAAAGGCGTAAATCGCCGCGATATCCGGATCGGTGGCGCGGGTGAAATGCGGATAGGGAAAGGCGGGATAGAGATGCCGCCCGCTGCGGTCGATGCCGTCGCGCATGGCGCGGCGAAAGGCCTCCTCCGACCATAGGCCGATGCCCGTTTCGCCGTCCGGCGTGATGTTGGTCGCATAGATCGTCCCGAAGGGCGTCGGCAGCGGCCGGCCGCCGGCCAAGGGCCGGCCATGGGCGGCGGTGTGGCAGACCGCGCAATCGCCGACCGCGGCGAGGACGGCGCCTTGCGCCACGGCATCGGGGGTGAAAATTCCCGGCGCCGGCGGCGCGACCGGCGCGATGGCGGGTTTCCACACCAGCGCCGTCCCGGCCGCGGCAGCGGCCGCCACGGCGAGGAGGAGGAGGCCGGCGATTCGCCCTTTATGCGCCATGATGTCTGCCCGCGATGTCCGGAAACCGAAGAGCGTGCATGGGGGAGACGATGCCCTCGTTTGACCGGCGGCCGAGCCTAAAGCGCCGGCCGCCGATCGTTTGCTGGAATGTGGTGGCGCCGCCGGGTCCTGTCAGCGCGGCCGGCGAAAATTATTCGAAACGGCTGATCCGAAGGTTCACCCCGTCCCAACACGCCCGCCCCCTTCTCAGTTCCGCCCTTGCCTTCGCTGCCGGGGCGTTGTAGGCAGACGCCATGTATTGGGGCAAAATCATCGGAGCCATGCTGGGATTCGCTCTCGGCCATGGCGTGCTGGGCGCCGTGCTGGGCGTCGTCGTCGGCCATTGGGTCGATCTGCGGCTGCTCGCCGCCAAGCGGCGGGGCAGGAAAGGCGGCCCGATCTGGGCGAAGGCCGACGCGGCGGAACGCCAGCGGGTGTTTTCCACCTCCGTGGTCAATCTGGCCGCCAAGCTGGCCAAGGTCGACGGCGCGGTGGTCCGCGAAGAGGTCGACGCCTTCAAGGCGGAATTTTCCATTCCGCCGGCGCAGCGGGCCGGCATCGCCGCCCTTTACGACGAAGCCAAACGCGACGCCAGGGGGTATGAGATCCATGCCCGGCGCCTGGCCGATACGTTTTCTTCCGAACCTTCGGTGCGGGCCGGCATTCTGGAATCGCTGCATCGCATCGCCCTGGCCGACGGCCCGCTGAAACCCGAGGAACAAGTCTTTCTGCATCGCGTCGCCACCCTTTTCGGGTTTGCCGGACGGTCCTTTGCCGCGCGTTATGCCGACATGGGCGAGGCCGATCCCTATACGGTGCTGGGCGTCGCCCGCAGCGCCCCGCTGACCGAGGTCAAGGCGGCCTGGCGCCGGCTGACCCGCGAATATCATCCGGACACTTTGATGGCGAAGGGCCAGACGGGGGATCACATCGATTTCGCCACCAAGAAGATGGCGGCCATCAACGCCGCCTATGACCGCATCCGCAGCGAACGGGGAGAAGCCTGATGGCGCCGCCTCCCCTGCTCGCCCTCAGGGACGGATTCGTCACCTTCGGCGGACGTCCCCTGTTCACCGGCGTCACCCTTCAGGTCGGGCGGGGTGAAAAATGCTGCCTGGTCGGGCGCAACGGCAGCGGCAAATCGACCCTGCTGAAGGTCCTGGCCGGCGAGCTGCCGCTCGATTCCGGGGAACGTTTCGTGCAACCGGGCACCCGCCTGGCCTTCCTCGCCCAGGATCCGGCCATCGAGGCCGCCACCATCGCCGATTGGGTGGCCACCGGTCTGCCCGAGGGCGAGCGCGATCAGCGCTACCGCGTCGAGGCGATGCTGGATGCCCTGGCGGTCGACGGCGGTCGTTCGCCGCTCAATCTGTCGGGCGGAGAAGGACGGCGGGCCTCGCTGGCCCGCGCCCTGGTCGGCGAGCCGGACGCCCTTTTGCTCGACGAGCCGACCAATCATCTCGATCTGCCGACCATCCTCTGGCTCGAGGCGCATCTGGCCGCCTTCAAGGGCGCCCTGGTGGTGATCAGCCACGACCGCACTTTCCTCTCCACGGTCGGGCGCCAGACCCTGTGGCTCGACCGCGGCCTGGTGCGGCGCCACGAAAGCGGTTTCGCCGGCTTCGAAAGCTGGCAGGAGGAAACCTATGCGGCGGAAGAGGCCGAACAGAACCGCATGGACAAACGGCTGGCCGCCGAGACCCACTGGCTGCACCGCGGCGTCACCGCGCGGCGCAAGCGCAACATGGGCCGCCTGCGGGCCCTGCTGGCGCTTCGCAAGGACCGCGCCGACCGCATCAAGGTGCAGGGATCGGTCAAATTGGCGGTCGAGGCGGGGGACGTCTCGGGCAAACTGGTCATCGAAGCCAAGGATCTGTCGAAGTCCTTCGGCGAGCGGGTGATCGTCCAGGGCTTCAGCACGCGCATCAGCCGGGGCGATCGCGTCGGGCTGATCGGTCCGAACGGCGCCGGAAAAACCACGCTGCTCGGTCTGCTGACCGGGGCCATTCCCCCCGATTCCGGGACGGTCCGGCTGGGCACCAATCTGCAGACCGCGACCTACGACCAGCAGCGCGCCCAGCTGGATCCCGAGGCGACGGTGTGGGACAGCCTGACCGACGGCGCCGGCGACAGCGTCTCGGTCCGCGGCACGCCGCGCCATGTGATGAGCTATCTGCGCGACTTCCTGTTCGAGGACCGCCAGGCCCATTCCCCGGTCAGATCCCTGTCGGGCGGCGAACGGAACCGGCTTTTGCTGGCCAAGCTGCTGGCCAAGCCCTCCAATCTGCTGATCCTCGACGAACCGACCAACGACCTCGACATGGACACGCTGGATCTGCTCGAAGAGATGCTGGCCGACTACGACGGGACGCTTCTGCTGGTCAGCCATGATCGCGACTTCCTCGACCGCCTGGTCACCAGCGTGATCGCCGTGGAAGGCGACGGCGAGGTGGCCGAATATGTCGGCGGCTATTCCGACTACCTGCGCTGGCGGCCGGTTTCCGACGCCGAACCGGCGGCGCCGGCGAAGGCCGCCCCGGCGGCGGCCAGGGCCCAGCGGCCGAAAAGCGCCACCAAGCTGTCCTACAAGGATCAGCGCGAATTGGACGAATTGCCGGCCCGCCAGGAGGCGCTGCACGGCGAAATCGCCCGACTGGAAAGCGAATTGGCCGATCCGGCGCTTTACGGCCGCGATCCCGGCGGCTTCGCCCGGCGCAGCGCCCGCCTGGAAGAGGCCCGCCAGGCGTTGGCCGCCGCCGAGGAACGCTGGCTGGAGCTCGAGATGAAAAAGGAAGAACTGGCAGGCCGGTCATGACATGGAAGGACACCCTGTGCGCCGTGATCGTGGTCTTCGCCTGGGGTTTCAATTTCGTCGTCGTCAAGGTGGGCGTCACCGAGATTCCGCCCTTGCTGCTGACCGCGTTGCGTTTCGCCGTCGTGGCCGCCCTCGTGGTGCCCTTCACCCGCCGGCCGCGCGGCAAGCTGTGGCTGATCGCCCTGATGGCCCTGCTGCTGGGGGCCGGACATTTCGGCCTGCTGTTCATCGCGCTCCGCAAAATGGATGCCGCCAGCGCCTCGATCGCCGTGCAATTGACCGTGCCTTTCTCGGCGGTCGTCGCCGCCTTTTTTTACGGCGAAAAGCTGGGCCGCCGGGGTTTCCTCGGCATGACCCTGGCCTATCTCGGCGTCGCCCTGCTGGCCGGCGAACCGCACCATCCCGATCCCATCGCCCTGGCGATGGCGGTGGGATGCTCGGTCGCCTGGGCGCTGGCCAATGTGGTGATCAAGAGCATCGGGGCGATCAATCCCCTGACCTTGACCGGCTGGATGGCCCTGATGGGATTGCCGCAGCTGCTGATGCTCTCCCTTCTGTTCGAAAGCAACCAGATGGAAAGCCTGCAGGGCGCCGGATGGCGGGGGTGGGGCGCCGTCGCCTATACCGCCGTGGGCGCCTCGCTGATCGGCTACAGCCTATGGTGCCGGCTGATCACCCGCTATCCGGTCAACAAGGTGGTCCCCTTCACCCTGCTCAACCCCATCGTCGGCGTCGCCTCGGGAGTCCTCTTGCTGGGCGAACCGCTGGGATGGCACAAATTGGCGGGCGGCGCGCTGACCCTGGTCGGCGTCGCGGTGATTCAGATCCGTTCGCCGGGGATTTTCGGCAAGGCCGGCGCGCGGTTGCGGTTGCGGACGGAGGCTCATGAACGATGACGGGGCCGGGGCCCGTGGCGCCCGCGTCCCGGGATGACGGACGACGGATGATGAAGAGCAACACGGACGGACACGGACAGCCGCGGATGGGCACGGACAAAATTCAGCGCCGCAGGCATTTTTGCATCTTTCCGGCGGCATTCCGCTACGGGGCCGTTGCCTGCGGCGCGGATCCGCGTCCATCCGCGGCTGTCCGTGTCCGTCCGTGTCGCTCAAAGTCCGAAGTCGCGCCGCAAGCGGACGGGCCGGGCCCGGAAAGAAGCCTGGCATGATCGACCACCCCTCGCCCAATTTCGACCGGCGGCCCGACGGTGTGCCGATCGACATGCTGGTCCTCCATTACACCGGCATGCCCGGCGCCGCGGCCGCCCTGGCTCGCCTGACCGATCCGGCCGCCGAGGTTTCCGCCCATTATCTGATCGACGAGGACGGAACCTGCCACGCCCTGGTCGCCGAAACCGCCCGGGCCTGGCATGCCGGGCGGTCCTGCTGGCGCGGGAAAACCGATGTCAACGCCCGCTCGATCGGCATCGAGCTGGTCAATCCCGGCCATGAATTCGGCTACCGGCCGTTCCCCGCGGCGCAGATGGCCAGTCTCGCCGTCCTGGCCAGGACCATTCTCGGCCGGCATCCGATCCCGCCGCGCAATGTGGTCGGCCATTCCGACGTCGCCCCGCGCCGCAAGGAGGATCCGGGCGAACTGTTCGACTGGCCGGCATTGGCCAAACAGGGAATCGGCCTGTGGCCGGCGGCGGGGGAACGGCCGCCCGGCCGCCCGGCCGGCGGCGATTGGCCGGCATTGCTGGGGCTTTTGGGCTATGACGTCGCCGACCTGGACGGTGAGGCGAAGGGGACGGGCGCTCGCGCCGCCCTGGTCGCCTTCCAGCGCCGTTATCGCCCGAAACGCTTCGATGGCGTCGCCGACGACGAGACCATCGGCCGGCTGATCGCACTCCTCGGCATGACCGGAGAGACCTTGCCTTGAATTCGCCATAGTGTGATGGCCATCACACCAATGACGCAAAAGTATTCGTAGCCGACAATTCCATTTTTGACTGACGGGCGATCTTTCCGCATTCGCCTCTTGCGCCGGTGCTCCGGATTGCCTAGCTTCCCCCTTGCGCCAGATGGCCGGATGGCCGCCCTTCGGGAAACCGGGGGGAGGAAAGTCCGGGCTCCACGGAAATACGGTGCCGGATAACGTCCGGCGGGGGCGACCCTAGGGAAAGTGCCACAGAAAGCAAACCGCCGGCCCAAGCGGCTCCTTCGGGGACCACCGGCCGGCAAGGGTGAAAGGGTGCGGTAAGAGCGCACCGCGCGCCCGGCAACGGGAGCGGCACGGCAAACCCCACCGGGAGCAAGACCAAGTAGGGACGGTGTGTCGGCCGAAAGCCCGTCAGGGCTTGGCCGGCAAGGCGCATTTCCGCGCTGCCGTCCGGGTCGGTCGCGTGAGGCGTCCGGTAACGGGCGTCCCAGATGAATGGCCATCCATCCGTCTTCGGACGGGGGACAGAACCCGGCTTACAGGCCATCTGGCGCAAATATCCCGTCGTTTCCACGCTATTCCCATGCCGTCCCATGGCCATTGCCGGGCCTTATTTGGAACGAAGATGGAACAACCCTCGCCGGACGCATTCGGTTCGGTTTTTAAGCATATGCAATACAACGCATTTTGCCGTTTGAATGAATTTTCAGAAAATCCCTACCGGCACTATAAGAAACTCGGTTTTCCCATTGTTTTACTATGAGATTCCATTGACGCCCATATCTTCCCATGTTATCCCATATTGACCCACGAGAAGCCACCACCATGTCCGGATGGCGGCTTCGAGCGTGGAGCCGATGAAACAGGGGGCTTGCGGGCGGGCGACAGATGGCACTGTTCGTTTCCACCTTTATCAATAAAGTCGACCGCAAGGGACGGGTCTCCGTTCCGGCGTCGTTTCGTGCCGCCCTGGCCGCGCAGACGCCGCAGGGCATCGTGGTCTATCCGTCCTTCACCTCGGCCGCCATCGAGGGATGCGGCAGCGACTTCCTCGAACAGCTGGCCGACAGCACCACCGCCGCCTTCGATTTGTTCTCGCCGGAACAGGACGACATCAACACCCTGATCTTCTCGTCGTCGCATCAATTGGCCTGGGACCCCGAAGGCCGCGTCATGCTGCCGGAGGAAATCCTGGCGCATGCCAACATCACCGAGCAGGCGGCCTTCGTCGGCAAGGGGCGCACCTTCCAGATCTGGGAACCCGAGGCGCTGAAGACCCACACGGCCGAGGCCCGCCGGCGGGCCCTGCAGAATCGCCCCCAGATCACCTTGCGCGCGCCGGAGGGCAAATGAACACGGCGCCGCACGTCCCGGTCCTGCTTTCCGAGGTGGTCTCGGCCCTGGCGCCGAAAGCCGGCGCCATCTTCGTCGACGGCACCTTCGGCGCCGGCGGCTATTCCCGGGCTCTGCTCGACGCCGCCGACTGCCGCGTCTTCGGCATCGACCGCGACCCTTCGGCGGTGGCGCGCGGCGAGGAACTGGCCAAGCGCTACGACGGGCGCCTGACCGTTCTGGCCGGACGTTTCGGCGACATGGACCGGTTGCTGGCCGACCGCGGCGTCACCACGGTCGACGGCGTCGCCCTCGATCTGGGCGTTTCCTCCATGCAGATCGACCAGGCCGAACGCGGCTTTTCCTTCCAGAAGGACGGCCCTCTCGACATGCGCATGGAAAAGGCCGGGGCCAGCGCGGCCGACATGGTCAATTCCCTGCCCGAGGCCGATCTGGCCGATATCCTCTGGCGCTTTGGCGAAGAGCGGCATTCCCGGCGCCTCGCCCGCGCCATCGTCGCCGATCGCAGGACGCAGCCCTTCACCAGCACGCGGCAGCTGGCCGAGCTGGTGCGCCGCATCGTTCCGCGCTCCAAGGATGGCATCGACCCGGCGACGCGGACCTTCCAGGGACTGCGCATCGCCGTGAACGACGAATTGGGCGAGGTCGACCGCGGCCTGGCCGCGGCGGAGCGGCTGCTGAGCGCCGGCGGCCGGCTCGCCGTCGTCTCCTTTCATTCGCTGGAAGACCGGGCGGTCAAGGATTTCCTGAAGCTCCGCAGCGGCGCCGAAGCCCGTCCCAGCCGCCATCTGCCGATCTCCGCACCCCCCCATGCCGCCAGCTTCCGGCTGCTGACCAAGAAGCCGGTGGCGCCCGGCCCGGCGGAAATGTCGGTCAACGCCCGGGCCCGTTCCTCGCGGCTGCGGGCCGCCGAGCGGACCGCGGCGCCGGCCTGGCCTGGGCCGGAAGGCCGGGCATGATGCGCGCCGCCACCATTCTCTGGGCCATCCTCGCCATCTTCGCCGGCACCAGCCTGTTCATGTTGAAATATGAGGTGCAGTCCCAGGAGCAGCGTCTGTCCGGCCTGCGCAAGGACATCGTCGAGGCCCAGGAATCCATCCATGTGCTGAAGGCCGAATGGAGCTATCTCAACGATCCGTCGAGGCTGCGCGAACAGGCCGAACATCATCTGGGCCTGCATCCGCTGAAGCCGAGCCAGATCGTCACCATCGCCAGCCTGCCGATGAACGACACCCGGCCCGACGAGGCCCCGCTCGCCCAGGGTCAGGCCGACCCGCAGCCGGCCCCGGTCGCCACCATCCCGCCGGCGCCCCAGGTGACCCGCAAGCCGCCGAGCGCGCCGGTCAAGGCCGTGCCGACGACGCCCCTTCCCACTCCCAGCCTGCCGCCGTCCAAGCCGGCCCGCAGCATGACGGCCTCGAAAAGCCAGCCGGCCCCGGCGGCCAAGGTCGCCGCCGCCAAGCCGGCCGCGAAGGCGGTCGCCAAAACCACCACCGTCGCCGCCGCGGCCAAACCGGCCGCCGCCCCCGCGGCGCGCCCGAGCAGCGTCGCCGCCTATCCCAACTATCCGACCTACGGCAGCGCCCAGGCCAAGCCGGCCAGCGTCACCACGACGAACACCGCCGGCAATGTCATGGTGATCCAGTCGCCGGCCCTGGCCGAGCCGGAAGTGGCCAGCACGCGGGTGCGGCCATGATGGGCCTGTTCAACCGTCGGCCGACCCTCTACCAGGGAGAGGATGCCGGGGATGCCGGCACCGTGCATCTCGACGGGGCCCGCAAGCGCGCCATCGAAATCGGCCGGACCCGCCTGATCGTCACCGGCGCCATGTTCACCCTGGCCTTCTGCGTCATCGCCGGCAGAATGGTCGACGTCACCGTCCTGAAATCGGCCGCCGTCCAGCATGCCCGCCAGAGCAAGGCCAGCGAACTGGACATCGAACGGGCCGACGTGGTCGACCGCAACGGAGTCCTGCTGGCCACCAGCCTGCCCTCGGTATCGCTCTATGCGCATCCGCACGAGATCGCCAACAAGCCGGAGGCGGCGCAGAAGATCGCCCGCGTGCTGCCCGACCTCAACGCCAACGACATGCTGGCCAGGCTGCAGGGCGACCGCGCCTTCATCTATCTGCGCCGCAATCTGACGCCGCGCCAGGAATATGACATCAACGCCCTGGGCATCCCCGGGCTCTATTTCGAAAAAGCGGAAAAGCGGATCTATCCGCAAAGCGAACTGACCTCGCACGCGGTCGGCCTCACCGACCTCGACAACAAGGGCATTTCGGGCATCGAGAAGACCTTCGAGAATGAGCTCAAGGTCCGCCGCGATCCCTTGCGCCTGTCGCTCGACATCCGGGTCCAGACCATCCTGCGCAACGAATTGGCCAGGAGCATGGCCGAATTCCACGCCATCGGCGCCACCGGCATGGTGATGGACGTCCGGACCGGCGAATTGCTGGGCATGGTCTCGCTGCCCGATTTCAATCCGAACAATCTGGGCTCGGCGACGCCCGAGGCGATGTTCAACCGGGCCAGCCTCGGCGACTACGAGATGGGCAGCACCTTCAAGCTGTTCAACACGGCCGCCGCCCTCGACGCCGGAACCTCGACGCTGTCCAGCACCTATGACGTGACCCATCGGATCAAGGTCGCCCGCTTCGAGATCTATGACTACGAACCGGAACATCACCCGCTGACGGTCTCGGAGATCCTCAAGGTTTCGTCCAACATCGGCTCGGCGCGGATGGCGCTCGATCTCGGCATCGAGAATCAGAAGGCCTTCATGACCCGCATGGGACTGACCCGTCCGGCCTCCATCGAACTGCCGGAGGTCAGCGCGCCGCTGGTGCCCAATCCGTGGCGCGAAATCAATTCCATGACCATCGCCTACGGCCATGGCATGGCGGTTTCGCCACTCCATATGATGACGGGAGTCTCGGCGCTGGTGAACGGCGGGACGTTCCATCCGGCCACCTTGCTGCAACACAAGGACGGCGACGCGGTCGCCGCCCAGCGCGTGATCAAGCCGGAGACCTCGAGGATCATGCGCGACCTGATGCGCATGGTGGTCGTCGAGGGAACCGGCAAGAAGGCCGATGTGCCGGGCTATGAGGTCGGCGGCAAGACGGGAACGGCGGAAAAGAACGGCGCCGGCGGTTACCGGCACAAGTCGCTGCTCTCCTCTTTCATCGCCACCTTCCCGGTCTCCGATCCGAAATATGTGGTGCTGGCGATGATCGACGAGCCGCAGGGCAACAAGGAAAGCTATGGCTTCGCCACCGCCGGCTGGACGGCGGCGCCGGCGGTCGGCCGCGTCATCGCGCAGATCGGTCCCCTGCTGGGCCTGATGCCGTCGGCCGTGCCCGAACCGGCGCCCAAGGACAAATCCCATGTGGCGCAGGACGCCCCCCCGCAAAAAAAGGGGGTGACCTTTGCCAAAGCTGAGTGACCTGCTGGCGCCCGCCCTCGCCCGCGATCCCGAGATCGCGGGCTTGACGGCCGATTCCCGGGCCGTCCGGCCCGGCCATCTGTTCGCCGCCCTGCCGGGCGCCAAGGCCGACGGCCGCGATTTCATCGGCGATGCGCTGGCGCGCGGCGCCGTGGCCGTTCTGGCGCCGCTCGGCACCAGGCTCGCCGGCGAAACGGCGGTCCTGGTGGCCGACGACAATCCGCGGCGCCGTTTCGCCCTGTTGGCGGCCCGCTTCCATCCCCGCCAACCCGAGGTGGTGGTCGCCGTCACCGGCACCAACGGCAAGACCTCGGTGGTGAATTTCACGCGCCAGATCTGGACGCGGCTCGGCCGGCCGGCCGCCAGCCTGGGAACCATCGGCCTGGTCGCCCCCGGCCGCGTCGAGCCGGGGTCGCTGACCACGCCCGATCCGGTCAGCCTGCATCGCACCCTGGACCAGCTGGCGGCAGAAGGCGTCACCCACGCCGCATTGGAAGCGTCGAGCCACGGCCTCGACCAATTTCGCCTGGACGGCGTGGCGATCGCTGCGGCCGCCTTCACCAATCTGACCCGCGACCATCTCGATTACCACGGCGGCATGCAGGCTTATTGGCAGGCCAAAAGCCGACTGTTCGCCGAGGTCATGCCGCCCGGGCGGGCCGCCGTGATCAACGCCGATTCGCCGCAGTCCGGGCCGCTGTCCGCGCTGTGCTCGGATCGCGGCCACCGCATCATCACCTACGGCGCCGACGGCGCCGACATCCGCCTGGAGCGGATCGTTCCGACCGCCGACGGCCAGGACGTCCGCCTGATCGTCCAGGGAAAACTCTTTCAACTACATCTGCCGCTGGCGGGAACCTTCCAGGCTTCGAACGCCGCGTGTGCTCTTGGATTGGTGCTGGCGACCGGAGGACAGGCCGAGGCGGCCGTCGCGGCCCTGGCCCATTTGCAGGAAGTCCCGGGCCGCTTGCAGAAAGTCGCGGCGACGGACCAGGGGGCGCCGGTCTATGTCGATTACGCCCACACGCCGGACGGCCTGGAAACCGCCCTGAAGGCGCTGCGGCCACATGCCGCCGGGCGTCTGGTGGTGGTCTTCGGCTGCGGCGGCGACCGGGACAAGGGCAAACGGCCGCAGATGGGCCGGATCGCGGCGCTTTGGGCGGATCGCGTCTTCGTCACCGACGACAATCCGCGCGGCGAGGATCCCGCCGACATCCGCCGGCAGATCATGGCCGCCTGCCCCGGCGCCACCGAAGTCGGCGACCGGGCCGAAGCCATCCGTCTGGCCGTCCGCTCCCTCGAAGCCGGGGATTTGCTGGTCTTGGCCGGCAAGGGACATGAGACCGGTCAGATCGTCAAAGACCGGATCCTGCCCTTCGACGACGCCCTGCACGCCCGGAACGCCGTGGAGGAAATATCGTGAGCGCCACCTTGTGGACCAGCCGGCAGGCCGCCGCCGCCACCGGCGGACGTTCGAGCGGACCGGCCTGGCAGGCCACGGATGTCTCGATCGACAGCCGCACGGTGACTCCCGGCGCTCTTTTCGTCGCGCTGGTCGGCCCCAGCCATGACGGCCACGATCATGTCGCCGCCGCCCTGGCGAAGGGCGCCGCCGCCGCCCTGGTTCACAGGATTCCGGCCGATGCGCCAAAAGAGGCGCCTCTCCTGCTGGTCGAGGACAGCATGGCCGGCCTGGTCGCCCTGGCCGGCGCGGCCCGGGCCCGCTCGCAGGCCCGCATCGTCGCGGTCACCGGGAGCGTCGGCAAGACCGGCACCAAGGAAATGCTCAAGCTGGCCCTGGAAGCCGCCGGGCCCACGCATGTCAGCCAGGGCAATCTGAACAATCATTGGGGCGTCCCCCTCTCGCTGGCCCGCCTGCCCGAGGATGCCCGGTTCGCCGTCTTCGAACTGGGCATGAATCACGCAGGCGAAATCACTCCGCTCACCCGTCTGGTCCGTCCGCATGTGGCGGTCGTCACCGCCGTCGAAGCCGTCCATATGGCGCATTTCGCCTCGACGCGGCAGATCGCCGAAGCCAAGGCCGAAATCTTCCAGGGCGTCGAACCGGGCGGCATCGCCGTCCTGCCGCACGACAACCCGCATTACCGCTTCCTGTTCGACGCCGCCCGCCAGGCCGGCATCACCGGCATCGTCAGTTTCGGCCGCCATATCGATGCCGGCGCCCGCCTGCTCGACGGAGCGGTCGACCCCGATGCGACCCTGGTGTTCGCCTTGTTCGGCGACGACGCCATCAGCTATCGGGTCGGCGTGGCGGGCCTGCAGTGGGCGAGCAACAGTCTGGCCGCGCTGCTGGCCGCCCGGGCCGCCGGCGCCGATCTGGAAAACGCCGCCCAGGCCTTGGCCCGGATGAGCGCGCCGAAGGGCCGCGGCGCGCACAAGACGCTGCCCTGGGCCGGCGGGCGGATCAAGATCATCGACGAATCCTACAACGCCAGTCCGGTTTCCATGCGGGCCGCCATCGTCACGCTGGGGGCGGCCGAACGGCCCCGCGGCGCGCGGCGCATCGCGGTCCTGGGCGACATGCTGGAACTGGGAGAAGCCGCGCCGGCCATGCATGGCGCCCTTGCTCAAACCCTTGTCGAGAACGGCATCGATCTGGTGTACACCGCCGGTCCCCTCATGCGTCATCTGTACGAAGCCTTGCCGCGGGACCGGCGCGGCGGCCACGCCGCCAATGCCGCCGAAGCGGCCTTGCAGCTCGTCAAGGCCCTGAAACCCGGCGATGTGGTCATGGTGAAAGGTTCCGCAGGCAGCGTCATGGGGCTCGTCATCAAAGCCCTTGAACAAACGGCGGCGCCCGAGGCGTCTCCCGAAAGCAGCTGTGAGGAGAAGCCTTGATTCATGCTGTATAACCTGCTGTTCCCGCTGGCCGACCAGGCCGGCATCTTCAATCTGTTCAAATATCTCACCTTCCGCACGGGCGGAGCGGTGTTGACGGCGCTGCTCATTTCCTTTTTCGCCGGTCCCTCGGTCATTCGCTGGCTGCGCCGCAAGCAGGGACGCGGCCAGCCGATCCGCACCGACGGCCCGGAAAGCCACCTGCTGACCAAAAAAGGCACGCCGACCATGGGGGGCATCCTCATCCTTCTGGCGCTCAGCCTGTCGACCCTGCTGTGGGCCGATCTGACCAATCCCTACGTCTGGATCGTCCTGACGGTCACCCTGAGCTATGGGCTGATCGGCTTCGCCGACGATTTCCTCAAGGTCAGCAAGCGCAACACCAAGGGATTGCCGGGAAAGCTCAAACTGGTCGGGCAAATCCTCATCGCCATCGTCGCCACCACGCTGATCATGGCCCTTTCTCCCGAGCCGCTGTCCCATGCCCTGGCGCTGCCCTTCTTCAAGAATGTCCTGCTGCAGCTGGGCTGGGGCTATATGGTGGTTGCCGTTTTCGTCATGGTCGGCGCCTCCAATTCGGTCAATCTGACCGACGGCCTCGATGGCCTGGCCACCGTTCCGGTGATGATCGCCTCCGGCGTCTTCGCGCTGATCGCCTATCTGGTCGGGCATGCGGTGTTCGCCAATTACCTGCAGATCCACCATGTGCCGGGCACCGGCGAGCTGGCCGTCTTCTGCGGCGCCCTGGTCGGCGCCGGCCTCGGTTTCCTGTGGTTCAACGCGCCGCCGGCCACCGTCTTCATGGGCGACACCGGATCGCTGGCCATGGGCGGCGCCCTGGGCTCGATGAGCGTGGTGACCAAGCATGAAATCGTCCTGGCCATCGTCGGCGGCCTTTTCGTCCTGGAAACCGTCTCGGTGATCGTCCAGGTGACCTCCTACAAGCTGACCGGCAAACGGGTCTTCCGCATGGCGCCCCTGCATCATCACTTCGAGAAGAAGGGATGGGCCGAACCGACCGTCGTCATCCGCTTCTGGATCATCTCCGGCATTCTCGCCCTGGTCGGCCTCTCCACCTTGAAATTGCGGTGAGCGAAACGATGGCATTGGTTTCCATCCTACAAGGCAAGAAAGTGGCGGTGATGGGCCTGGGCAAGTCCGGGACCTCGGCGGCGCGTGTCTTGATGGAAAGCGGCGCCATCGTCCTGGCCTGGGACGACAAGCCGGAGGCGCGGGCCGCCGGCCAGGCGGCCGGACTGTCCATCGTCGATCCGGCCGGCGCGGATCTCTCGGACCTGCGACTGGTGGTGTGGAGCCCCGGCATTCCCCACACCCATCCGCATCCGCACCCCTTCGCCGAACGGGTCCGGCGGCTGGGCATTCCCCTGGTCTGCGACATCGATTTGCTGGCCATGGCCGCGCCGGCCGCCCGCTTCGTCGGCATCACCGGAACCAACGGCAAATCGACGACGACCACTCTCGCCGGCCATATCTTCCAAGCCGGCGGCCGCCTCACGGCGACCGGCGGCAATCTGGGGACGCCGGCGCTCGACTTGCCGGCCTTCGACAGCGAAGGCACCTATGTCCTCGAACTGTCCTCCTATCAGCTCGAACTGCTGGACCGGGCCGGCTTCGACATCGCCGTGCTGCTGAACGTCACCCCCGACCACCTGGGCCGCCATGGCGGCATGCAAGGCTATGTGGCCGCCAAGGCCGGCCTGTTCGGCCGCATGCGTCCGGGCGGTGTCGCGGTGATCAGCGTCGACGACGAGCCTTCCCGCGGCATCCGCGAGCATCTGCGCCGGACCGACGATGCGTTCGTGGTGCCGATCTCGGTCGAACGGCAGGTGCCGGGCGGCGTCTCGGCCGTCGAGGGCATCCTGGTCGACGATTGCGACGGCCTGGCCATGGCGATCATCGATCTGCGGACCCTGCCCCGTCTTCCCGGCCGGCACAACTGGCAGAACGCCTGCGCGGCCTATGCCGCGGCGCGCGCCGCCGGCATCGCCGCCGAAACCATTTGCGACGGCCTGAGAAGCTATCCGGGCCTGGCCCATCGCCAGGAGCTGGTCGCCGTGGTCGACGGCGTCGCCTATGTCAACGACAGCAAGGCGACCAACGCCGACGCCGTCGAAAAAGCCCTGCTTTGCTACGACAATGTCTATTGGATCCTGGGCGGCCAGTCCAAGGAGGGCGGCATCACCAGCCTAGTCCCGCTGTTCCCGAGAATCCGCCAGGCCTTCCTGATCGGCCAGGCCGCCGAGGAATTCGCCGCCACGCTGGAAGGCAAGGTCGCCTTCGCGCATTGCCAGACCCTGGAGGCGGCCGTCGCCCAGGCCCGCGCCCAGGCCCTTGCCGACGGCAGGGCCGGCGCCGTGGTGCTGCTGTCGCCGGCCTGCGCCTCGTGGGATCAATTCGCCAGCTTCGAACACCGCGGCGATTCGTTCCGTCGCCTGGTTTCCGCCCTGCCGGGCGTCAGGAGGAACGCATGATCCTCCTGGGACGCACCGATACCTCGGTGATCGGCCGCTGGTGGTGGACCGTCGACCGCTGGACCATGGCGGCGGTGGCCGCCCTGGTCGCCGTCGGCGCCCTGCTGATCATGGCGGCCAGTCCGGCCGTGGCCGAACGCATCGGGGCCGACCATTTCCATTTCGTCCGCCGCCAGTTCATCTTCCTGCCGCCGGCCCTGCTCGTCATCTTCGCCGTCTCCCTGCTGTCGCCGAAGAACATCCGCCGGCTGGCCTGCCTCGGATTCCTGGTCGCCGTCGTCCTGATGGCCTCGACCCTGTTCATGGGCCAGGAGATCAAGGGGGCGACCCGCTGGATCAGCCTGGCCGGCATCAGCATCCAGCCTTCGGAATTCGTCAAGCCGACCTTCGCCGTGGTCGCCGCCTGGATGTTCGCCGAACAGCGGTTGTCCGAAACCTTCCCGGGCAATCTGATCTCGCTGGGCCTTTACCTGCTGGTCGCCTGCCTGCTGCTGCTGCAGCCCGACGTCGGCATGACGCTGGTGGTTTCCTCCGTCTGGTTCGTCGAATTCTTCCTGGCCGGCCTGCCGCTGGTCTGGGTCCTGATGGGCATGGTGGTGGGATTGGGCGGCCTGGTCGCCGCCTATTTCACCTTCAGCCACGTGGCCAGCCGCATCGACCGCTTCCTCGATCCCTCGGCCGGCGACAGCTATCAGGTCACCACCGCCCTGCAGGCCTTCCATTACGGCGGCTTCTTCGGGCGCGGCCCCGGTGAGGGACGGGTCAAGGCGGTGCTGCCCGACGCCCATACCGACTTCATCATGGCGGTGGCCGGCGAGGAGTTCGGGCTGATCCTCTGCCTGGTCGTGGTCGGCATCTTCGCCTTCATCGTGCTGCGCGGCTTCGCCCGCATGCTGGCCGAGGAAAATCTTTTCGTCCTGCTCGCCACCTCCGGCTTGCTGGTGCAATTCGGGCTGCAGGCGATCATCAACATGGCCTCGACCCTGCATCTGATGCCGACCAAGGGCATGACCCTGCCCTTCATTTCCTACGGCGGCTCCTCGATGCTGGCGCTGGCCCTCGGCATGGGCATGGTGCTGGCGCTGACCCGCAAGCGCTACGGCCGGGAGGGATGGCAATGAGCGATCTCATCCTGCTGACCGCCGGCGGGACCGGCGGCCACGTCTTTCCGGCCGAGGCCCTGGCCGCCGAACTGCTGGACCGCGGCCGCGAACTGGCCCTGGTCACCGACCGCCGCGGGCAAGCCTATGGCGGCACCTTGGGCCGCCTGACCACCCATCGGATCAGCGCCGGCGGTATCGCCGGGCGCGGACTGTCGGCGCGGCTTTCCGCCGTCGCCGCCCTCGGCGTCGGCTTCCTGCAGGCCCGGTCGCTGCTGAAATCCCTGTCGCCGGCCGCCGTCATCGGATTTGGCGGCTATGCCTCGGTGCCGGCCATGCTGGCGGCCTCGCTGGCCGGCATCCCGACGCTGCTGCACGAGCAGAACGCCGTGCTCGGACGGGCCAACCGCCTGCTGGCGCCACGGGCGACCCGGATCGCCACCTCCTTCGCCAAGGTCAGCCACATCGCCGCCGCCTGGCAGGGCAAAGTGGTGCAGACCGGAATGCCGGTCCGCCCGGCGATCGTCGTCCTGCGCGAGCGGAGCTATCCCGCCTTGACCGAGGGCGGGCCGATCAATCTGCTGGTCCTCGGCGGCTCGCAAGGCGCCCGCGCCCTCTCCGAGGTGGTGCCCGCCGCCCTGTCCAGCCTTCCCGAAAGCCTGCGCCGCCGGCTGGTGCTCTCCCAGCAATGCCGTCCGGAGGATCTCGAGGCCGTGCGCCTGGCCTATCGGGACACCGGCATCCGGGCGACGCTGGACAGCTTCTTCCACGACGTGCCGGAACGGCTGGCCGACGCCCATCTGGTGATCGCCCGGTCCGGGGCGTCGACCGTCGCCGAGCTGACGGCTCTTGGCCGTCCGTCGATCCTGGTTCCCTATCCGCACGCCATCGACGACCATCAGACCGCCAATGCCCATGCCCTGGACGATGCCGGCGGCGGCTGGCTGATCCCCCAGACGGCGTTCGACGCCGCCAGCCTGGCGGCACGCCTCCATTCCCTTTTCACCCTCCCGGACAGCCTGACCAAGGCCGCCGCCTGCGCCCGCGCCGCCGGCATTCCCGACGCCGCGACCCGCCTGGCCGACCTGGTCGGACGCCTGACCGCCGATACGCTCGAGGTGGTTCCATGAGATCCCTGCCGCTTTCCATCGGCACCGTGCATTTCGTCGGCATCGGCGGCATCGGCATGAGCGGCATCGCCGAGGTCATGCACAACCTCGGCTATGCGGTCCAGGGATCGGACATCGCCGCCAACGCCAATGTGAAGCGCCTGCGCGCCCAGGGCATCGCCATTCATATCGGCCACCGGCCCGAAAATCTGGGCGAGGCCCGCGTCGTGGTGATCTCGTCGGCCGTCAAGGCCGACAATCCGGAGGTGACGGCGGCCCGCAGCCACCTGATCCCGGTGGTCCGCCGCGCCGAGATGCTGGCCGAGCTGATGCGGCTCAAATGGGCGATCGCCATCGGCGGCACGCACGGCAAGACCACCACCACCTCGCTGATCGCCGCCATGCTCGACGCCGCCGACATGGATCCGACCGTCATCAACGGCGGCATCATCAATGCCTATGGCACCAATGCCCGGATCGGCACCGGCGACTGGGCCGTGGTCGAGGCCGACGAGTCGGACGGCACCTTCACCAAACTTCCCGCGACGATCGCCGTGGTCACCAATATCGATCCGGAACATCTCGATTTTTACGGCTCGTTCGACCGCGTCCGCGAAGCCTTCCGCATTTTCGTCGAAAACATCCCGTTCTACGGCTTTGCCGCGCTGTGCAGCGACCATCCGGAAGTCCAGGCGCTGATTCCGCGCGTGCCCGACCGCAAGATCGTCACCTACGGCTTCAATCCGCAGGCCGACGTGCGGGCGATCAACATGGCCTTCGACGCGACGGGCGCCACCTATGACATCATCATCGTCGACCGGGCCAGCGGCGCCAGCCGCACCATCTCGCAGGTGCATCTGCCGATGTACGGCCAGCACAATGTGCTGAACTCCCTGGCGGCCGTCGCGGTGGCCAACGAACTGAGCTTCTCCGACGCGGTGATCCGGGCCGGATTGGGCAGTTTCGCCGGGGTCAAGCGGCGCTTCACCAAAATCGGCGAAAGCCGCGGCATCACGGTGATCGACGATTACGGCCATCATCCCGTCGAAATCGCCGCGGTGCTGCGCGCCGCCCGCCAGGCCTGCACGGGCAATGTGATCGCCGTGGTGCAGCCGCATCGCTACACGCGGCTGCAAAGCCTGTTCGAGGAATTCTGCGGCTGTTTCAACGACGCCGACACGGTGATGGTCGCTGACGTCTATGCGGCCGGCGAACCGCCGATCAAGGGCATCGACCGCGACGCCCTGGTCAGCGGCCTGCAAAGCCGCGGCCACCGCAAGGCGATGGCCCTGCCGTCCCCGGCCGAACTGCCGGTTCTGCTGCAGACGCTGGCCAAATCCGGCGATTTCGTCGTGTGCCTGGGCGCCGGCAGCATCACCACCTGGGCCCACGCCCTTCCCGCGCAGATGGATGCGGTGGCCGAGGGTCGTCCTCTGCCGGAGCCGGGGGAATGAACGCCATGCCCACCGCCGCCTCGCCCTCGCCCCTGATCCAGCGCCTGCCGATCGTGCGCGGCCGCCTGACCGCCGAGACCAGCCTGGCCTCGGTCACCTGGTTCCGGGTGGGGGGGCCGGCCGAAGTCCTGTTCAAGCCGGCCGATCTCGACGATCTGGCCGTCTTCCTGGCCGGAACGCCGGACGATGTCCCGGTGACCGTCGTCGGGGTCGGCTCCAACCTGCTGGTGCGCGACGGCGGCGTGCCCGGCGTCGTGGTGCGCCTGGGCCGCGATTTCGCCGCAATCGACTTCGACGGCGCCCGCCTCTCGGTCGGGGCGGCGGCCCTCGACCTGACGGTGTCGACCGCCGCCTGGGAAGCCGGCGTCGGCGGGCTGGAATTCCTCTCCGGCGTCCCCGGCACGGTCGGCGGCGCGCTCAGGATGAATGCCGGGGCTTATGGCCGTGAGATGCGGGACGTCACCCTGTCGGCCCGGGCCCTCGACCGGAGCGGCGGCCTCCATCGGCTGGCCCATGACGATTTCGGCTTCGCCTACCGCCATACCGCGGTGCCCGACGGCTGGATCTTCGTCGATGCCGTCCTGCAGGGCGCCGACGACGACGCGGAAGCGATCGCCCGACGCATGGCCGACATCCGAAGCCGGCGGGAGGACAGCCAGCCGCTGCGGACCAGGACGGGCGGGTCGACCTTCGCCAATCCGCCGGGCCACAAGGCCTGGCAATTGATCGACCGGGCCGGTTGCCGCGGCTTGCGCAAGGGCGATGCCCAGGTCTCGGAAAAGCATTGCAATTTTCTCATCAACACCGGTGCGGCCAGCGCCGCCGATCTCGAGGATCTGGGCGAGGAGGTCCGTCGCCGGGTGCTCGAAACCTCGGGAATCGCCCTCGAGTGGGAAATTCGCCGAATCGGTGTGCGGGCTAGGAAGTGAAGAACATGAGCAAACGCGTCGTCGTCTTGATGGGGGGGTTCTCGGTCGAACGGGAGGTGTCGTTGAACAGCGGCGCCGCGGTGGCGGGCGCCCTGGAAAAGGCCGGCTACGCCGTCGCCACCATCGACGTCCGCCGCGACATGCGGACCCTGGTGGCCGGCCTGGAAGCGACCAAACCCTGGGTGGTGTTCAACGCCCTGCACGGCCGCTTCGGCGAAGACGGCTCGATCCAGGGCCTTCTCGACATCATGAAGATCCCCTACACCCATTCCGGCCTCAGGGCTTCGGCCCTGGCCATGGACAAGCCGACGGCCAAGAGCATCTTCGCCGCCGCCGGAATCCGGGTGCCCGAAGGACGGATCGTGCGGAAAAGCGACGTGATGGCCGGCGACGTGCTGCCGCGTCCCTATGTCCTGAAGCCGCTGAACGAAGGGTCCTCGGTGGGCGTGCACATCGTTCAGGAAGGCGGCAACCGCAATCCCCTGGACGGCGAAGACTGGCCGTTCGGAGATTTCGTCCTGGCCGAACGCTTCATTCCAGGGCGCGAAATCACCGTGGGCGTGATGGGCGACAAGGCCCTGGCCGTCACCGAAATCACCTCGGAACGCGGATTCTACGACTACACGGCCAAATACGCGCCCGGCGGATCGCTCCATCTGATCCCGGCCCCCCTGCCTCCGGAGATCTATCAGGAAGCGCTCGACCTCGCCGTCAAGGGGCATCAGGCGCTGGGCTGCCGCGGCGTCAGCCGCGCCGACCTGCGTTACGACGACACCAGACCCGGAGAGGCCGGGCAGCTTTATATGCTGGAAATCAACACGCAGCCGGGGATGACCGGCACCTCCCTGGTGCCGGAACAGGCGCTCCACGCGGGCATCGGTTTCACCGAACTGGTCACCTGGATGGTGGAGAACGCGCAATGCGACGGATGAACGACATCACCATCGAGGTTGCCGACCGTCTGGGACCGTCGCCGGCCTCCCGGACGAAAGGTCCGTCCGGCCGCGCGGCGAAGGCGCCGGGCAAGGGCGGCCGGACCGGGGCCCGTCAGGAACCGCGCCGCCGCTGGTTCCAGCCCTTGCTGCGCAAGCGCACGCGCCGCGCCGCATTGATCCTGCTCGCCCTCGGCGGCGGCTTGATCCTTCCGGCCTGGATGATCCATTCCGGCACCGCGCAACGCTTGATCGACGAGGCCCGCCGCGAAGCGGTCGCCCTTTCGGGCCGGGCCGGTTTCCGTGTCGTGGAGATCCTCGTCGAAGGGCGCAACCGGACGCCGCGCGAACAATTGCTGAGCGCGCTCGGCGTGCAGCGGGGCGATCCGATCCTCGGCATCGATCTGGCGGCGACCCGGCAACGGCTGGAAGAGATTTCCTGGGTGAAGAACGCGACGATCGAACGCCGCCTGCCCAACGAGGTGCATCTGCTGATCGTCGAACGCAACCCCATCGTGCTGTGGCAGAACCAGGGGAAATACTATCTGGTCGACCGCGACGGCCAGGTGGTCGGCGACGAAATCGACGAATATGCCGACCTGCCGCTGATGGTCGGCGAAGGGGCGCCCGACCACGCCGCCGAATTGCTGGATCTTCTGGACGCCGAACCCGCCTTGAAGAAACGGGTCAAGGCGGCCCAATGGATCGGCGACCGCCGCTGGAACATCACGCTGGACCGGACCATCGGCGGCATCGACGTCCGCCTGCCCGAGGACAATCCCGTCGCCGCCTGGCGCGAGTTGGCTTCGCTCGACAAGGAACAGAGCCTGCTGGAACGCAAGGTGACGCTGATCGACATGCGCCTGCCCGACCGCCTGGTCCTGCGCTCGACCGGCGGCGCCGAGGAATCGACCCTTTCCAATCAGACGAAACGCAAAGCCCACCCGGGCAAGGACGCCTGAGGACCGATGCCAAAAACGAAGATCCGCCACGGACTGATCGCCGCCCTCGATGTCGGCACCACCAAGGTGTGCTGCTTCATCGCGCGCGCCACCGACGATGGTTCGCTCCGCGTCCTGGGGATCGGCCACCAGTTGTCGCGGGGCATGCGCAACGGCGCCGTGGTCGATATGGAAGAGGCCGAAACCTCGATCCGCGCCGCCGTCGACGCGGCCGAACAGATGGCCGAGGACCGCGTGCGCGAGGTCGTGGTCAATGTCTCGGGCGGCCAGCCGACGTCGAACAATGTGACCGTCGAGGTGGCGGTCAACGGCCATGAGATCGGCGAGCAGGATATCCGCCGCATGCTCGATCATGCCCGCCACCACACGCAAGGAACCGAGCGCGACCTGATCCATTCGATCCCGGTCGGCTTCACGGTCGACGGCAATGAAGGGATCAGGGACCCGCGCGGCATGTTCGGCGACCGGCTGGCGGTGACCATCCACCTGGTCAGCGCCAATCCCGGGCCGGTGCGCAATCTCTCGACCGTGGTCCATCGTTGCCACCTCGACATCGAATCGCGCGTCGCCTCGGCCTATGCGTCGGGCCTGGCCTGCCTGGTCGACGATGAACGGGACCTGGGCGTCACCTGCATCGACATGGGCGGCGGCACCACCACCATCGCCGTGTTCCAGGGCGGCCATCTGATGCATACCGACACCATTCCGGTGGGGGGCGTCCACGTCACCAACGACATCGCCCGCGGCCTGTCGACCCCGCTGATGCATGCCGAACGGATGAAGACGCTTTACGGCAGCGCCCTGCCGTCGCCTTCGGACGACCGCGAGATCCTGAAGGTGCCGCTGGTCGGAGAGGACGAAGACGGCGCCACCAACCAGGTGCCGCGCTCCATGCTGGTGCAGATCATCCAGCCGCGCCTCGAGGAAACCTTCGAACTGGTCCGCAGCCACCTGGAGGCCGGCGGCTTCGACAAGGTGGCCGGCCGGCGCGTCGTCCTGACCGGCGGCGCCGCGCAGATGCAAGGTGTCCGCGATCTGGCGGCGATGGTGCTGGACAAGCAAGTGCGGCTCGGACGCCCGGTCGGCATGCAGGGGCTGCCCGAGGCGACCAACGGACCGGCTTTCGCCACTTGCGCCGGCCTGTTGCGTTACGCCCTGCTCAACGCCCAGACGGAGACGACCGGCAAGGCGGCGCGGACCGCCGAGCCGGAAAACAGCGGACGATTCGGGCGCCTGAGTTCGTGGTTACGCAAGAATTTCTAAAAGTTTCAAAGCAAGCAGACGGGTCTATTCCAATTCAGCGCGGAGGGTAACACGATGATCAATTTCCACCCCAGCAGTACCGGTGAGCTGAAGCCTCGGATCACCGTGATCGGTGTCGGCGGAGCCGGTGGCAACGCCGTCAACAACATGATCCAATCGCATCTCGAAGGTGTCGAATTCATCGTCGCCAATACGGATTCCCAGGCGATGGCGCAGTCGCGCACCGATCGGCGCATCCAATTGGGATCCAATGTGACCCAGGGCCTGGGCGCCGGGGCCCGCCCCGACATCGGCCGGGCGGCGGCGGAAGAGACCCTGGACGAGATCATCTCGCAGATGCAGGGCAGCAATATGGTGTTCATCACCGCCGGCATGGGCGGCGGAACCGGCACCGGGGCCGCTCCGGTGATCGCCCGGGCGGCGCGCGAGCACGGCATCCTGACCGTCGGCGTGGTGACCAAGCCCTTCAACTTCGAAGGCCAGCACCGCATGCGCCTGGCCGATTCGGGCATCGAGGAATTGTCGCAATATGTCGACACCCTGATCATCATCCCGAACCAGAACCTGTTCCGGGTCGCCTCGGAAAAGACCAAGTTCGCCGACGCCTTCAAGATGGCCGACGACGTGCTCTATTCCGGCGTGCGCGGCGTCACCGACCTGATGATCATGCCCGGCCAGATCAATCTCGACTTCGCCGCCATTCGCACGGTGATGAGCGAGATGG
>JAATGN010000293.1 GCA_015654615.1 Rhodospirillales bacterium | reverse complement strand
GAAAAGTGGCACCGGCGTCCCTGCCGGTGTCCGCCGCTGGCGCGGCGGAGTTTTTTCTCCACCGGCAGGCACGCCGGTGCCACTGACGCTTTTCTTCCAGGGCGGAGCGAGGCAATGACGCGATTATTGCTTAACGAGCCCCAAGGGTACGGATGCGCCCGCCCGGCGCTCGAGGGACAATTTATAACGCGCGCGGATCCGCGACAACCGATGCGGCCAGGGGAGTGGTCGGCTGACCACTCCCGGCAACGGCAGACGATTCAGCCGCGCGGCGCGCCTTGCAGGATCTTGATGTAGTTGGCGCGGTCGAAGGCGGTCGGGTCGGCCACGGCGCGACGGCTCATCTTGCCGCGGATGCGCGACACCGAATCGATTTCCCGCTGTTCCAGTTCGATCTTCAATCCGTCGAGCAGGGTCTTCATATAGCCGACGCCGTGACGGATCAGGGCGGAGGCCGTCATCACCACATCGGCGCCGACGAACAGATATTTGACCACTTCCTTGGCGGTCTGCACGCCGGAACTGGCCGCCAGCGAACCGTTCACGCGGCCGGACAAGGCCCCCAGCCACAGAAGCGGCAATCTGATCTCGCCGCGATGGCTCAGGTTGAGGTCGCGCTGCAGGGTCAGTTCCTCCAGATCGATGTCGGGCTGATAGAAGCGGTTGAACAGGACGAAGCCGTCGGCGCCCGCCTCGTCGAGCTGGCGCACTATATGGCCGAGCGAACTGAAATAAGGATTGAGCTTCATCGAAACGGGAATCTTGACGGTCTTCTTGACCGCTTTCAGGATTTCCACGTAACGCTGTTCGACCTCCTGGCCGGTCAGCGCCAGATCGGTCGGCAGGAAATAGATGTTCAGTTCGATGGCGTTGGCGCCCGCCTGTTCGATCTGCGCCGCATAGTCGACCCAACCGGTCAGGCTGGTGCCGTTCAAGCTGGCGATCACCGGGATATCGACCGCGCCGCGGGCCTTGGCGATCAGGTCCAGATAGTTCTGCGGCCCCGAGGATTCGGCGATCGATGCCGGCAGATAGGTCGCCGCCTCGGGCCCGCTTTCCGCCAGAATGATCTCGATGTCTTCGATATGTCCCTCGATCTCCTCCTGGAAGATCGAGGGCAGCACGACGGCGGCCGCCCCATTGTCTTCGAGCTTGCGGATATTGTCGATGTTATGCCCCAGCGTGCAAGCCGACACGATGAGAGGATTGTTCAGTTCGAGTCCGAGATATTTGGTTTTCAAGTCCATGGTCGGTCCTTTTTTGCATGTGCTGAGGCCCCATCTGCTCCCAGGCTATCGCGAGCGCTGGCGGCGGGCAAGACATCCCATAATGAAACTGCGGATATATCCTGCGAAGTTTCCGCCGCATCCTTGTTTCAAGACGGCGCCCGTGGCCATGCCTGAACGAAAAAGATCGGCTTTTTCAATGCTCAGACGTCGCGGCGCAACAGGAACTCCCGCCCGATCTTGACCTTCGGCACGCCGTCGTAGGCGATGATGTCGGCCGTCGCGTAGGTTTCGCCCCAATTCTCGGGAAGAAACGACCCCGTGCCGATGACGTCGATCGGCGCGTGGGAAAAGGCCATCACCTTGCACTTGGCCGGAGAGAAGCCCGACGAGGCGATGATCTTCACCTTGTCGAAACCATGCCGGTTCAATTGCTCGCGCATGTGCCACACCGCGGCGGCCGAGACGCCGGTGCCGACCAGATGGCGCAATTCGGCGTCGGTGCGGAAACCGCGGATCGATTTCGGCGCGTGGCGCTCCAGCACGGCGTAGGAATTCTGCGGATCGAGTCCTTCGAGGAAACGCCCGCCATGGGTGTCGAGACGCAGGCCCAGGCGTCCGGCCCCGGCCATTTCCGGAAAGCGGCGGCAGACTTCGAGGGAATCGGTGACTTCCTGGCCGAAATAATCGACCAGGACGACGATGTCGTCGTCGGGGAAGGTCTCATGGAACATTTCGGCGGCCCGCAGGGTCGAACCGGCATAACCGATCAGCGCATGCGGCATGGTGCCGCGGCCGTCCGGCTGCCCGAAATAGTGGGCGGTGGCCGCCGTGGCATTGCCGACGAATCCCTTGGCCTTGTTGGCCCGCCGCGCCGCCTCCGAACCGACCGAGGCGGCGTAGGCCATCAATTCGGCCATTTCGGCGCCGGCGCAATGGCGCGCGTCCATGGCCAGGAAGGCCACCTCGGGCAAGTCGACGCACATGGTATAGGCGTTGTAGGCGGCGACGCAGGCCGCCCCCAGTTTCTGAAGATAGAGGGTCTCGAGGTCGACCAGATGGACGAAGGACCCGGTGATGAACATCAAAGGCTCGCCGGCGCCGACCCAATCGCCCTCGCGGTAGTTCAATTCGATCCGGAAACGGGTTCCGCGTTCGAGCGCGACGCGCTCCAGCCAATCGACGGCCAGGCGCGGCGTCGCCAACACCGGCCGGCGCAGAAACACCGCATAGGTCACCGGACAATCGCCGTAGCGTTCGACGATCGCCTTGGTCTTCAGGAAATAGTGGTCGGTCAGGCGCGCGATATCCGCCTCGGACGATACGGTCTTGACATCGGCATCCTGGCTGGCCGGCTCGCTCATGACGCTTGCGCCAGCCTCCGCGCTTCGGCCCGCTCGTCCTTCAGGGTTTCGGCGATCAGGAAGGCGAGTTCGAGGGCCTGGGTGGCGTTGAGCCGGGGGTCGCAATGGGTATGGTAGCGATCGCCCAGCCGGGCTTCGGTGATGGCCTGGGTCCCGCCGACGCATTCGGTGACGTCCTGGCCGGTCATTTCGAAATGCACGCCGCCCGATTGGGTTCCTTCGGCCCGGTGCGCCGCGAAGAAGCCTTTGACCTCGGCCAGGATCCGGTCGAAGGAGCGTGTCTTGTAGTCGCCCATTTTCACGGTATTGGCGTGCATCGGATCGCACAGCCAGACCACCGAACGGCCTTCCCGCTTCACGGCGCGCAACAGCGGCGGCAGTTTGCTCTCGACCTCGCCCGCCCCCATCCGGGTGATGATGGTCAGATGGCCGGGCTCGTTGGTCGGATTGAGGGTGTCGATCAGCCGCAAAAGGTCGTCGGGGGCCGTGGTCGGACCGGCCTTGCAGCCGATCGGATTGCCGACGCCGCGCATGAATTCGACATGGGCGCCGTCGGGCTGACGGGTCCGATCGCCGATCCACAGCATATGGGCCGAACAGTCGTACCAGTCGCCGGTGGTCGAATCGACGCGGGTGAGCGACTGCTCATAGGGCAGGATCAACGCTTCGTGCGAGGTGAAGAAGTCGGTCTCGCGGATCTGCGGGGTGGCCTCCGAGGTCAGGCCGCAGGCCTCCATGAAGGCCAGCGTCTCGTCCAGGCGGGCGCACAGGTCGGCGTACCGCGCCCCCGAGGCCCCGGCGACGAACCCCAGGTTCCACTGATGCACCTTGTGCAGGTCGGCATAACCGCCCTGGGCGAAGGCCCTGAGCAGATTCAAGGTGGCGGCCGACTGATTGTAGACATGCACCAACCGCTCGGGATCGGCCATCCGGGCGTCCGGGGTGAAATCCATGCCGTTGATCATGTCGCCGCGATAGGACGGCAAGGTGACCCCGTCGATGGTCTCGAGGGAGGCCGAGCGCGGCTTGGCGAACTGGCCGGCCATGCGGCCGATCTTGATCACCGGACAGGCGGCGCCGAAGGTCAGCACCACCGCCATCTGCAAAAGCACGCGGAAGGTGTCGCGAATGTTGTTCGGATGGAATTCGGCGAAGCTCTCGGCGCAATCGCCGCCCTGCAGAACGAAGGCCTTCCCCGCCGCCGCCTTGGCCAGATGGTCTTTCAGACGGCGCGCTTCGCCGGCGAAGACCAACGGCGGATAATTGCGCAACCGTCCCTCGACCGCGGCGAGCCTCGTCGCATCGGGGTAGTCGGGCGCCTGCTGGATAGGCTTGTTCCGCCAGCTTTCAGGGGTCCATTTCTCGGCCATCACGATCCTCAAAAGGGGCATGCAATTCGGGAAAGTCCTGGATATACCCCGAAGACATTCCGATTGCCAGTCCAAGCAAGGCCACGACTGCCAATAAGATCACGTTTCCCGTTCGGTGAATAACGCGAATAACGGGGTTTCGCGACATCGCTCCCCCCGCACCCCCGCGTTGTGGTAGATTCTCCCCGTCGAGCCGGCGCTTGCCGACATTGTGTTGCGGGCGCCCGGATCCGCACCGGGGGTGGGTCATGGCCGCGCAGACAATGAATGGGCGCATGCTGCTCAAATGGATCGCCCTTGCCGCCTGCGTCATCTGGATCGCCGTGACCTTCTATCAGGAGTTCCTCGATGTCGATCCGGATCAATACGGCTTCCGCTCCTCCGAGGTGGAATCCCGCATGAAGGCCTGCGGCGGCTCGTTCCAGCAACGCTACGACTGCAAGGAAGCCATCATCATCGCCAAGGGACACGACAGCTTCCTGCTTTGGGTGGAAAAGTCGGCCCTGGTGCTGGGGCCGCCGCTGATCCTGGCCTTCCTGCTCAACCGGACCGGCCGCGGCAGACCGTCCGGCACGCTCCAGGACCATATCGCCCGCCGCCCGACCACGCCTTTGAGCAAGCGCCGGGTCCGTTAGAGGGGGCGAATCGTCAGCGGTACTGGGAACGATGTTCAGCAACACGGACGACCACGGATAAGCGCCGCAGGCATATCCTCCGGCCTTTCAATCGAATGCGGGCGAGAACGGATGAGAATGCCTGCGGCGCTTCTTGTCCGTGTGCGTCCGTGTCCGTCCGTGTTGCCCACAGCCCTCCGGCATCCCGAAGCCTATCCGCATTCGCCCCGCATTTTCGATCCTCAGGGGGTCCCGTCCCTCACAGCCCGCGCATCCAGTCCGGCCGCAAGCGTTCCCGCTCGGCCCCGGCCCCATCGATCTCGGCCAACAGTCGCGCGCGGTCGCGCGGCAGCGTGCCGGCCAGGGCCAGGCAATTCGACGCATGGTTCGAGCGGAAGATCACCGGCGCCGGCGGCGCCAGCCCCGCGATCAGCAGGCGCTGTTCGGCCAGGATTCCCTGATCGTCCTCGGCCTCGAACTCGCCGTCCCAGCGGGCCAGGAAGTCATCTTCGACCTCGGGCGGCAGGATCAGTTGCAGGGTCGACAGATAGTGGGGCGGGGCGCGATTGATCAGCGCGGCGGTCGCCGCCGCATGGTCGGCCGCCCAGCGCCGGCCGCCGAGGCCCAGAATCACCGTCGCCGAAATCTTCAATCCGGCGGTCCGCGCCTTGATCAGGGCTTCGGCCAGCCGCGGCACGCCGACCCCTTTGCTCACCCGGCGCAAGACTTCGGCCGACCCGGATTCGATCCCGACATAGACCAGGGTCAACCGGCGGGCCCGCAACAAGGCCAGATCGTCAGGGGTCTTGCGCAGCAGATTCGAAGGGGTCGCATAGGCCGAAATGCGCTGCAGATTGGGAAAGGTGGCCGCCAGTTTGTCGGCGATGGCCAGCAAGGACTCCGTGGGCAAGCCGAAGGCGTCGCCGTCGGCCAGGAAGACCCGATGAGCCGCCGGCCGCAGGCGGGCCAGTTGATCGATCTCGGCGAACAGCCGATCGAGCGGCTTCGCCACGAATCGCTTGGTCTTGTACATGGCGCAGAAGCTGCACCGATTGAAACTGCAGCCCAGCGTCGCCTGGACGATCAGATTGTCGGCCTCGGACGGCGGACGATAAAGCGGGATGTCGTAAGGCATGCCGTCGCCCCGCCGCTCAAAGGGACGGCTCGGGCCGCTTGTCGCGCAGCGTCACCCACTCTTCGGCCACCGTCGGATGAATGCCGATCGTCCCGTCGAAATCGGCCTTCGTCGCCCCGGCGGTCAGGGCCACCGCCAGCCCCTGCACGATTTCCGGCGCATCGGCGCCGACCATATGGCAGCCGAGGACGCGCTGATCGTCGCGCTTGACCACCAGCTTCATCATCACCTTTTCGTCGCGGCCGGTGAGCGTATGGCGCAACGAGCGGAATTTGCTCACATAGACGTCGACCTGTCCCCAAACCTCCCGGGCCTCCGCCTCGCTGAGACCGACCGTCGCGGCGGGCGGCTGGCTGAACACCGCGGAAGGCACCAGACGATAATCCATCGCCCGCGGCTGGCCGTGAAACAGGCCGTCGATCAGACAGCGCGCCTCGGCAATGGCCACCGGCGTCAGATTCATCCGGTTGGTGACGTCGCCCAGGGCGTAGATGCCGGGCACCGTGCTCTGCGAAAAGGCGTCGACGACGATGGCGCCGTCGCCGTCGAGCCCGACTCCGACCTCCTCCAACCCGAGACCCCTGGTATTGGGCCGGCGTCCGGTCGCATAGAGCACGGCATCGACGTCGAGGGCATTTTCCGGCGCTCCCGCGACATCGGTCAGTTGCAGACGCAATTGCCCGTCGTCCCGTCGCGCGATGGACACCACCCTGGTCCGATTGGCGATGACGATATGTTTCTTGGCCATCTCCTCGGCCAAGGTGCTGCGGATATCCTCGTCGAAACCGCGCAGCGGCGTGGCGCCGCGCAGAATCAGCGTGACCGCGACGCCCAGCGCGGCGAAAAGACCGGCGAACTCGACGGCGATGTAACCGCCGCCGACGATCGCCAGCCGCTTCGGCAACGTGGCCAGATCCAGCGCTTCGTTCGAGGTGAAGGCATGGCCGATTCCCGGGATGTCCGGCAGGAAGGGCCAGCCGCCGGTGGCGACGACGATCCGTTCGGCCGAATAGACCCGTCCTGCCACGGAAACCCGCTGCGGACCCGCCAGTTTGGCCCGGCCTTGCAGCAAGGTGACGCCGGCGTCGGCCAAAAGCCGCAGATAAACGCCATGGAGGCGATCGAGTTCGCGGTTCTTCGCGGCGATCAGGCTCGGCCAGTCGAACGAGGCGCCGGCCTCGGTCCAGCCGTAGGCCTGGGCGTCGATAAAGTCCTCGGCGAAATGACTGCCGATCACCAGCAGCTTTTTCGGCACGCAGCCGCGCAGGACGCAGGTGCCGCCGACCCGGCCCTCCTCGGCGATCGCCACGCGGGCCCCGCTGGCCGCGGCCAGACGACTGGCTCGCACCCCGCCGGAACCGGCGCCGATGACGAACAGGTCAAAATCAAATGCGGACATCGGGCATTCGTTCCTCTTGAAAGCACCCTACACACGTAAGCTATGCCGCACCGGATGGGCCAATAGCAACACGGATGAACACCGGACGACTACGGATGGACGGATTTGCGCCGCAGGCCTTCCAGCGCTTTCTCGGCCGCATATCGCCGGGCGAAGTCGGCAATGCCTGCGGCGCTTGAAATTGTCGCCGACGACCATCGCCGCAATGGCGATGTCAAAGCGTGAGGATCAGGGGACGGGTCGCCGGTTCGCTGCGGTCCCAGCCTTGAGCGACCAGCACGCCGCTGGCCGGATCGACCACCGCCGCCATCCGGGTATCCCGGCTCAGCACCGGAGGTGCCAGCCAGGTCAGGCTGGCCGGCGGAAAATTGAGCAGCCGTTCCATGGCGGTCTGCCGCCCGGGGCTGTCCTTGCCGGTCGAACGGCCCTGCAGCGGCAGCAGGCAACAGTGATTGGCCGCCGCCGCGGGTCCCGGCCGGACGGCGGCTTCGGTTCGGCTTCTCTCGATGACGCAGCCTTCTCCGGTGCCGGGCCCGACCAGGGTGAAAAGGGCCGGCGTCGCCAGGGGGGTCTCGCTCAACATTTTTTCCGCCGCCGCGAAATCGGGGGCCGTCTCGAACACCCGGCGCAGCAGATGATCGGCGGGAAGCCCCCCCCGACGCCACAGTTCGACCCGGTTCACCAGCCAATCGCCGCCTCGTCCCAAGTGATGGATCGGCTGCGGCGGCTGATTGAAGGCCGCGGCGAAGCGTCCCTTGGCCAGGCCGGTGACGACACCGACCATTCCGGGCCATGTCAGCGCATGAAATTGACCGGCCGGCCCCTGCTGGCTGGTCAACACCAGATTGCGCCCCAAGCCATCCAGGCGCCAATCGACCACCCGCACCATGCGGAAGTTGCCTTGGGTGTCGACCACCGCGCCGCTGGTGCTGGAAAAATCGCAGCAGCCGTTCAGGGCGAAGGCCCCCGCCCCATGCCACATCGACGCCAACCGGTCGAGTTCGGCCAGGAACGGGGTCTCGCCGCGGCGCAACCACGAGCGCGCCATGACATCGTCCAGAAACAGGCCCGGCCCACTGAAATGCCGAACGGCGGCCTGGCGCAACTCGGCAAAACGCTCTGGACAGGCCGCCGCCAAAGCGGCGGCCCCTCCCGAACCGATATCGATCACGGGGATGTCCGGCAATAACACCATTATGGCATATACCGGCCAAGATCGTAGAGAATAACTCCCATTGATCCTCCTGCATTTTTCCCAGATTAGCACGCTATCGAAAACAATTCTTCTATTAATCAAAAGTCTTTGAACGAACAAAAATATCCTTTGATTGCCATGGCTTTGGATATATCGAACATATTATGGTACGTACCGTATTTTTATCCCATAAAATGGAAAGCAATATCATTTCAAAAATATTCAACTCGGAGTGTATATTCAAAATATATAAACAATTTTCTCAATTTTCGTCAGAAATTCGGCTATCCGGCTTCTGCATCCAGATCGATCCGCGGAGGCATGAATAAAGCGATTGTCTCCACTTTCTTTTCGCTTTCAAAGCGTCACCGGGCATTTCGATCGTTCACAATACCGGATGACGATGGCGCCCCCCTGTCCTGGACGGCCGCCGGATTGACTTTTTCATATATCTGATATATCAGTACTTCGGCCAATATCGTAAAATGCGAATCGGTCCGACGTCTGTCCTTGCCGCTTGGTGGGCCGGGCGCTTTGGACCATGATCGCCCCGTCAGACTGCCGCCGTTGCGACAACTGCCGATGCGGCGGGCCTGTCCGCGGCACAATGGCGTCCCGATGATGCAAATTAGAGAGTCTTAGGAGAGTATTGAATGGATACGCGTCAAAGCATTCACAGTGATCACGCCAAAACGTTGGACACGCTGGGATTGCGCCGCGAATTTCTGGTCGAGCAGGTCTTCCGTCCGGGCGAACTGACGATGACCTACAGCCATATCGACCGCATCGTCTTCGGCGGCATCATGCCGGCCGAGTCCCCCCTCGCTTTCGCCGATTCGCTGGGCAAAGCCTTCGGCGTCGATTTTTTCCTGCAGCGCCGGGAACTCGGCCTGATCAACATCGGCGGCGCCGGTTGGGTCGATGTCGACGGAACCCGCTACGACATCGCGCCGGAAGAGGCGCTCTACGTCGGACAGGGGGCCCGCAAGCTCGGCTTCGGCAGCGCGGACAAGGCCGCTCCGGCGAAGTTCTATTACAACTCGGCCCCGGCCCACACCGCCTATCCGACGCGCCGCATCACGCTCGCCGAGGCCTCGCCCAGCACCTTGGGAGACGCCAAGACGGCCAATCGCCGCACCATCTACAAATATATCGTCCCCTCGGTGCTGCCGACCTGCCAGCTGTCGATGGGCATGACCAAGCTCGAGGAAGGCAGCCTGTGGAACACCATGCCCTGCCACACCCATGAGCGGCGCATGGAGGTCTATTTCTACTTCAACATGGATGCCGACACCGCGGTCTTCCACATGATGGGAAAGCCGCAGGAAACCCGGCATATCGTCGTCTCGAACGAGCAGGCGGTGATCTCGCCCAGCTGGTCCATCCATTCCGGGGTCGGGACGAAGAACTATACCTTCATCTGGGGCATGGTCGGCGAAAACCAGGTGTTCGACGACATGGACCATCTGAAGATCGGCGAATTGCGCTGAGACGACCCGTCATGCCGACCACACCGGATCATTCGGACCCGCCGCCGGCCAAAGACGAGGATGCCGCCGGCAAGCGGGTCCGCGCCCGCAACGCCCGACCCGCGATCATGCGGGTCGGGCCGGGCGCCAGCGGCAACAGCGCGGCGGCGCTGATCTACCAGACGCTTCGCCGCGACATCGTCTCGTTGCACCGCAAGCCCGGCGATCCGATCGTCGAAAAGGATCTGGCGGCAACCTTCGGCGTCAGCCGGACGCCGATCCGCGAGGCTCTGCTGCGCCTCGCCGCCGAACATCTGGTGGAAATCGCCCCGCAATCGGGAACCTTCGTCGCCCGGATCCCCTTGGACGCCCTGCCCGAAGCCATCGTCATCCGCCGCGCCTTGGAAGAGCTGGCCGTGAAGGCCGCCGCCGGCAATGCCTCACGCAGCCAGATCGCCCTGCTCGAAGCCAATCTGGAACGCCAGCGCGAAGCGGTGGCCGGCGACGACCGCGACGCCTTTCACGACGCCGATGAAGACTTTCACGCGACGATCGCCGGCACCGCCGGCTATCCCGGCATCTGGCCCCTGGTTCAGCAGGTGAAATTGCAGGTCGACCGCTATCGCCATCTGACCTTGCCGCAGCCGGGCCGCATGGCGCGCCTGGTCGACGAACATGCGGCGATCGTCCACGCCATTCGCGATCACGACGCCGGCTTGGCCGTGGCCAAGCTGGGGCGCCATCTCGACGGCCTGGCCGACGGCCTCGACGAATTTCCCGGCTTGAATCCCGGCTATTTCTACGGCGACGTCGCGGCGATCCGGCGAAAGAGCAGGGCTTAAGCCCCGGTTTAAAACCGTCACGCCATCTTGGAACAAAAGAAGCGCTCACCACGAAGGCACGAAGGACACGAAGAAGAGAAACAGACTTCCGCTTTTCTTCGTGCTCTTCGTGTCTTCGTGGTGAATTCTTTTTTCTAAGGGCCGGGGGCGCCCCAACCTCTCAATGCTCGTCCGGTTCGTCCGGCAGGCGGTGGCGCCTGATCAGGCCCATCTGCGTCAGGATGAACAGGAAGGTCAGGACGATGCTGCCCGGCACTTTCCACAGCACCCACATCTCGGTGGTGACGGCGCGCCGGATCACCTCGTTGGCCATCGCCATGACCAGGAAGAACAGGGTGAAGCGCAGCGTCAGGCGACGCCAGCCGAGATCGTCGAGCGGCAGCGTCTCGCCCATGACCGCCTTCAGGAACGGCTTGCCGAACAGCAGCCCGCCGCCCAGCATGGCGGCGAACAGGCCGTAGATGATGGTCGGCTTCAGCTTGATGAAGGTTTCGTCGTTGAACCACAGGGTCAGGCCGCCGAAGACCCCGACGACCAGCGCGGTGATCAGCGGCACCAGCGGCAGGCGCCGGGCGACCGCCAGCGACAGGATCAGAGCGGCCAGCGTCGTCGCCATCAGGGCGATGGTGGCCGCCATCAGGCCCCGGGTCTCGAAGGCGATCAGGAAGACCGCCAAAGGCGCGTAGTCGACCAGCGGCTTCAGCCAGGACGGCGGGGCCTTGCGCGGAGCGTCGTCCGTCATTCCACGGTGACGCTTTTGGCCAGATTGCGCGGCTGATCGACATCGGTGCCCTTGGCGACCGCCACGTGATAGGCCAGCAGCTGGACCGGGATGGCATAGAGGATCGGCGCCACGAAGGGATCGACATCGGGCAGGACCAAGGTCACCGCGCGGGCGCCCAGGCGGGCGACGCCCGCCTTGTCGGACAGGAAGATCACCCGGCCGCCGCGGGCCACCACCTCCTGCACATTCGAGGCCGTCTTGTCGTAAAGCGCGTCCGAGGGCGCGATGACGATCACCGGGACCGTCTCGTCGATCAGGGCGATGGGACCGTGCTTCATTTCGCCGGCCGCATAGCCTTCGGCATGGATATAGCTGATCTCCTTCAGCTTCAGCGCGCCTTCCAGGGCGATCGGATAGCTGGTGCCGCGGCCCAGGTAAAGCACGTCGCGGGCATCCATGATGTCTTCGGCGATTTCGCGCAGGCGTTCGTCATGGGCCAGGACCTCGGCGACGCGGGCCGGCACCTCGACCAAGGCCTTGGAAAGCCGCGCCTCGGTCGCATGGTCGATCGCCCCGCGGGCCCGGGCCAGAACCAGCGACAGACAGGCCAGCGCGGTCAACTGGGTGGTGAAGGCCTTGGTCGAAGCGACGCCGATTTCCGGCCCGGCCACGGTCTGCAGGGCCACGTCCGATTCGCGGGCCATGGTGCATTCCGGCACATTGACCAGAGAGACGATATGCTGGCCCTGGGTCTGGCAATAGCGCAACGCCGCCAGGGTATCGGCCGTTTCGCCCGATTGCGAGATGAACAGCGCCAGCCCGCCCTTCGGCATGGTGGGCGCCCGGTAGCGGAATTCCGAGGCGATATCCACCTCGACGGAGATCCGGGCCAATTGCTCGATCCAATATTTGGCCACCATGCCGGCGTAGAAGGAGGTGCCGCAGGCGATGATGGTCACCCGCTCGATGCCGGCCAGGGAAAAGGGCAAGGCGGGCAGCGAAAAGGTCCGGTTCACCGGATTGAACATGGTGTTCAGCGTATCGCCGATCACCTGCGGCTGCTCGTAGATTTCCTTATGCATGAAATGGCGATGTTCGCCCTTGCCGATCATCGCCCCGGAAAACGCCGTCTGTTTGACCTCGCGCGTCACGATGCGGCCCCCCACATCGCGAATCGTCACGCCGTCGCAGGACAGAACCGCCCAATCGTCATCGGCCAGATAGGTGATCTTCTGGGTCAGCGGGGCCAGCGCCAGGGCGTCCGAGCCCAGATACATCTCGCCGTCGCCATAGCCGATGGCGAGCGGACTGCCCCGCCGGGCGGCGATCATCAGATCCGAGCGGCCGGCGAAGATGATGCCGAGCGCGAAGGCGCCCTCCACCCGTTTCAGCGTCTTGGCCGTCGCCGCCTCGGGGCTGTCGCCCTGGGCCAGATAGTGACTGATCAGTTGGACCACGGCCTCGGTGTCGGTATCGGATTCGAAGACATGGCCGGCGGCGGTCAGTTCGGCCCGCAGTTCGAGGTAATTCTCGATGATGCCGTTATGGACGACGGCGGCATATTTCGTGGCGTGCGGATGGGCGTTGACCTCGTTCGGCACGCCGTGGGTGGCCCAGCGGGTATGGCCGAGGCCGATCGTGCCTTCCATCGGCTGTTCGACCAGCAGTTTTTCGAGATTGATCAGCTTGCCCTGGGCGCGGCGGCGGTCGATATAGCCGTTGACCAGGGTGGCGAGCCCCGCCGAGTCGTAGCCGCGATATTCCAGCCGCCGCAGACCTTCGACCAGCAGCGGAGCGACCTTCGATTTGCCGATGATTCCAACGATACCGCACATGCTTCGGTCTAATCCTTCTTCTTGTCCGCCGTTTCGGCTTGTTTGCGGGTCCGGAAACGATCGGCCCAGCCGGACAGTTCCATCTGCGTGCCGCGCGCCACGGCGAGGGCGCCGGCAGCGACTTCCCGGGTGATGACCGAACCGGCGCCGACCACCGCCCGATCGCCGACCTTCACCGGCGCCACCAGCGAACTGTTCGAGCCGATGAAGGCCCCGGCGCCGATGTCGGTGAAGGATTTGGCGAATCCGTCGTAATTGCAGGTGATCGTCCCGGCGCCGATATTGGCCCCGGCGCCGATTCGCGCATCGCCGACATAGGTCAGGTGATTGACCTTGGCGCCGGTCTCCAGCGTGGCGTTCTTGATCTCGACGAAATTGCCGACATGGGCGCCCTCGCCCACCGTGGCCCCCGGACGCAGGCGGGCGAAGGGACCGACGATCGAATCGGCGGCGACGCTGGCCCCTTCCAAATGGCAGAAGGAACGGATCTCCACCCGGTCGCCCACCGTCACGCCGGGCTCGAACACCACATGCGGCCCGACGACGACGTCCTGGCCCAGCCGGGTGTCCCAGGCGAAATGCACGCTGGCCGGATCGGTCAGCGTCGCCCCGTTTTCCATCGCGGCGCGGCGCAGGCGCGTCTGCACGACGGCTTCCGCCGCCGCCAGCTCGACCCGCGAATTGACGCCCAGCAATTCCGCCTCGGCGCCTTCGACGTAACCGCAGGACAGGCCGTCGGCCCGGGCCAGGGCGACGATGTCGGTCAGATAATATTCGCCCTTGGCATTGTCGTTGGACAGGCGCTCGATCCAACCGAACAGGCGCGCCGCCTCGACCGCCATGACGCCGGAATTGCACAGGCCCACCGCCCGCTGTTCGGCCGTGGCGTCCTTGTATTCGACGATGGCCTCCAATCCCTCGGGCCCGGTCAGCAGACGGCCGTAATGCCCGGGATCGACCGGCCGAAAGCCCAGCACCACCACCGCCGGCGGCGTCGGCCCGCCGCGGCGGCGATCGAGCATGGCCGCCAGGCTGTCGGCACCCAACAGCGGCGTATCGCCATAAAGGATCAGCACCGTCCCGGCGAAGCCGGCCAGCGCGGCCCTGGCCTGCCCCACCGCGTGTCCGGTTCCCAGGCGTTCGGCCTGCACCACCGTCGGGTGCGGCGCCACGGCGGCGGCCACCTGAGGCATGTCGGGGCCGATCACCGCCACCACCCGTTCGGGCGCCAAAACCTGAACGGTCTCAAGCAGATGATTGATCATCGGGCGGCCCGCCAAACGGTGCATGACCTTCGGCAGGGATGATTTCATACGCGTGCCCATGCCGGCGGCGAGCACGATGACGGCGATTTGTTCTTGGGCCATATGGGTCCGCAGATGCCAAATGAACTATATGTTGTGGACTGGCCGGACGGTGCCACAGATGGGGCGCCAAGGCCAAGTCAATCTTTGTTGCACAACATTTCACATGATTTGCCGTTTACCAAGCGGTCTCGTTCCGGCTTTTTCCGGCTCGCCTCCGGCCGCGAATCCCGGGGCCACGAAATCCGCGTCCATCCGTGTCGCTATGATAGGATGCCCTTCCCGCATCCCACTCGAGACGATCGTGACCGTTCCGGATATCCTCTCCTCCACCGCCTTGCCGTCGATGACCGTCCGCACATTGCTGGTCGGCCTGCGGATCGATACCAAGAATCTCGAACAGGGCCCGGTCCTGGCGACCTCGCCTTTGACCATCCGGGCCGGCAGCCGCGGCCGGGCCGTGCTGTTCCGTTACGGCGTGGTGGTCCTGTTCGACCTCGATCCGCTGGAAGAGGTCGGCTTCCTCGCCTCGCTGCACCATCTGGTGGTCGAACCGGTGGATCCGCCCGAGGCCGAGGGAACCAGACTTTATCTGCAGCCCGGCAGCGAAGACCGGGTCGAGCATTCCGGCGCCATCGTGCTGGCCGAGCCGACGCCCGAACGCCTGCAGCTGCTGGCCGACATCCTGGGCAAGAACGCCGTGCTCGACCATTATGAACGGCGTGTCGCCCTGGTCTTCGACCGCATCGACCCGCTGGCCGCGACGCTGCAGAGAAAAGGCGACTTCAGCTCGCAGGGCAAGGAATTGCTGCAGCAGATCGGCGGCGTGCTGATGACCCAGCAGCGCATGGTGGGCCGCGTCGAGGTGCTGGACAAACCCGAGGTGCTGTGGGACCGGCCGGGGCTGGAGCGCATCTATCTGCGGCTTGAGGACGAATATGAACTGCGCGAACGCGGCCGCGTCCTCGACCGCAAGCTGGAACTGATCGCCCGCACCAGCGAGACCCTGCTCGACTTGATGCAGAACCGGCGCAGCATGCGGGTCGAGTGGTATATCGTCGTGCTGATCCTGATCGAGATCCTGCTGTCGGCCGGCGACATGATCCTGCGCAGCCATTCGTAGAGAGCGATGCGCCGAAAATCGTCCGCCGTTATCGTCATTGCGAGCCTTTAGGCGAAGCAATTCAGAATTTCCGCCGGCCTGGAATGCTTCACGCCGCTCCAGCGGCCATTGAGGCCGCGGTCAAGCGCGCGGAGGCGCGCGCCCGGCGAGGGACATCAAGAAAAGCCAGAGCGTGATGCCGATTTAAGGCATCGCGCTCTAGGAAGAAAAGAGCCAGTGGCACCGGCGTCCCTGCCGGTGGAAAAGACTCCGCCGCGCAGCGGCGGACACCGGCAGGGACGCCGGTGCCACTTTCCTTTTCATCCAGGGCGGGTCGGCCTCGGTCGGTGCGGAACTCGCAATGACGTCATTTTGTGCAATGACGTCATTTGCATGGTCCGCGATGAAGACGAAGCCACGCTCTCGCCCGCCGTGACAAGGCCGTCTCCGCTAAATGCAAATGACTATTGTTCGCAACAACGATTGACCCTATAAGGCCAAGGTGCCGTCCGGATCGGGCGGCGGAGGAGAACCGGCGGACCCGCGCGATGAGCTTTCATCCCCGAATGCAAAACCGTATCGAAGGAATTTCGGTCCAGGACGATCTGCGCTGGCGCGCCTGGAACGGGGCCCTGGCCGATCTGTGGAGCGTCGCCTGCGCCCCCGAGGCCCGCGGCGAATATGTCTCGGAGGCGCCGCGCCTGGTGGTGGTTCTCGACCAGCAGGGCCAGGGG
>JAATGN010000180.1 GCA_015654615.1 Rhodospirillales bacterium | reverse complement strand
GGGCGGCGGACACCGGCAGGGACGCCGGTGCCACTTTCCCTTGCTTCACAAGCTTTTTCGCCGGGACGAGGGTACAGGGATTGATCCCGTTTGGTCGCAAACCGCTCTGATTGCAGGATCGCTCTCAGCCCGGCTGCCTTTCGTCGATCGACAACCTTGTGCAAGGTGAGAACCTTAGTGGCACCGGCGTCCCTGCCGGTGTCCGCCGCCCTGCGGCGAAAAAATTCCCTTCAATATCAGGTCATTGGCTGCCCCTGCACTGCCGGCTTTGCCGACACACCGGCAGGGACGCCGGTGCCACTGGAGTTATTTCACAGGCTCGGACGCCCGCGCTCCCGGGGACACGTCACAGTTCCTGGACGTCGACCACGCCGGGAATGGTCTTGACGGCGCCGATCATCGCCGGCGACAAGGCGAAGCTGCCGCCCAGCCAGGCCTCGACCTCCCGCTCTCCGGTCTGCGCGACCAGGACGATGCGTCCCCGCCCCCGCGCCTCCTTGGAAACCAGGGCCTTCAAGGCGTCGAGCGGGGCGTCGTCGCGGATGAAGATCTTCAGGCCCGCCGCCGCCTTGGCTGCCGCCTGATCGAGACTTTCGATCTGCTGGGCGGTCAGGCGCAGCTGTTCGTCGTCGAGGCGGGCCTCGACGGTCACCAGCAGGGGCGTGTTGGGCTCCAGCAGGTCGCGGGCGCTGGCCAGCAATTCCGAAAACAGCATCACCTCGAAAAGGCCCGAGGCGTCCGACAGGCTCAGGAAGGCATAGCGGCTGCCGCGGCTGGAAACGCGCTCCTGTTTGGCGTTCAGCGTGCCGGCCAGCTTGACCCGGCTTTTGCCCCCGGCGGACAGATGGCGGACCAGTTCATTGGCTTTCAGCACGCCAAGCCGCGTCAGGCTTTTGCCATAGGCATCCATCGGATGGGCCGACAGATAAAAGCCGATGGCGTCGAACTCGTTTTGCAATTTTTCCGCCGGCGGCCAATCCGGCCGGTTGGGCAAAACCAGCCGGGTCGGCGTCGCCACCCCGCCGAACAGGCTGGACTGCCCCGATTCCCGGTCCCCGGCCGCCGCCTGGGCCTCCCGCATGACGATCTCGATGCCGTCGAACATTTGGGCGCGATTGCGAGTCAGACCATCGAGCGCGCCGGCCCGCACCAGATTTTCCATCTGCCGCTTGTTGATCGCCTTGGCATCGATGCGCCGCGCGAAATCGGCCAGATCGCGGAACACCCCCTGCCCCTTGCGTTCGGCCACCATGGCCTCCATCGCGGCGGCGCCGACGTTCTTCAACGCCGCCAGGGCATAACGCACCGCCCATTCGCCGTCGCCGACCGATTCCACCCAAAAATCGGGACCGGACTTGTTGATGTCGGGCGGCAGCAGCTTGATCTTCAGCCGGTCCAGCTCCTGCCGGAAGACGTTGAGCTTGTCCGTGTTGTGCATGTCGTAGGTCATCGAAGCGGCGATGAAGGCCACCGGATAGTTCGCCTTCAGCCATGCCGTCTGATAGGCCACCAGCGCATAGGCGGCGGCGTGCGATTTGTTGAAACCGTAACCGGCGAATTTGTTGACCTGATCGAAGATCTCGGACGCCTTGGTCTGGTCGACCTGCCTGGCCACCGCCCCTTCGACGAAAATCTTGCGCTGGGCGTCCATTTCCGCCTGGATCTTCTTGCCCATGGCGCGGCGCAGCAGATCGGCGCCGCCCAGCGTATAGCCGGAAAGCTCCTGGGCGATCTGCATCACCTGTTCCTGGTAGATCATGATCCCGTGCGTTTCCTTGAGGATCCATTCCAGGCGCGGATGCAGATAGTCGGGCGGCTCCTGGCCCAGCTTGACGGCGATGTAGTGGGGAATGTTGTCCATCGGACCGGGGCGATAGAGCGCCACCACGGCGATGATGTCCTCGAAACGGTCGGCCCGCATCTTGCGCAGCACGTCGCGCATGCCCGAACTTTCCACCTGGAACACGCCGACCGTCTCGCCGCGCGCCAGCATTTCGTAGGTCTTGCTATCGTCCAGCGGAATGGCCGTCAGGTCGATCGCCACTCCGGTGGTCTGCCGGATGATTTCGACGCAGCGATGCAGGACGGTCAGCGTCTTCAGGCCGAGAAAGTCGAATTTGATCAGGCCGGTCGATTCGACCCATTTCATATTGAACTGGGTCACCGGCATGTCGGATCGCGGATCGCGGTAAAGCGGCACCAGTTCGTCGAGCGGACGGTCGCCGATCACCACCCCGGCGGCATGGGTCGAGGCATGGCGGTAGAGGCCTTCGAGCTTCATGCCGATGTCGAGCAGATGCGCCACCTGCTCGTCGTTCTGCTGCATCTCCTTGAGCAGCGGCTCCTTCTCGATCGCCTCCTTCAAGGTCACCGGATCGGCCGGATTGTTGGGAACCAGCTTGCACAGGCGGTCGACCTGGCCATAGGGCATCTGCAGCACGCGCCCGACGTCGCGCAGGACGGCGCGCGCCTGCAGCTTACCGAAGGTGATGATCTGCGCGACATGGTCGTAGCCGTATTTCTGCTGGACGTAATGGATGGTCTTTTCCCGGTTGTCCTGGC
>JAATGN010000435.1 GCA_015654615.1 Rhodospirillales bacterium | reverse complement strand
TCGTCATTCCCTTTGATCAGCGGGAATCCAGAGGGCGCACGACGAGCGTTTCCGAGACTCCCGAATCCCCGCTTTCGAGCTTGTGAAATAATCCCAGTGGCACCGGCGTCCCCGCCGGTGCGCCGGCGAAGCCGGCAGCGCCAGAGCGGCCGAGGGGATCGATCCTGAAGGGAACGTTTCCGCCGCGGGGCGGCGGACACCGGCAGGGACGCCGGTACCACTTTTCCCTGCTTCACAAGCTCTTTCGCCGGGGTGACGGTACAGGGTGGTCGCAAACCGCTCTGAATACGTCGCCGGCGACCGCACGGACGAATATGAGGACAGCAGGAAGGTCATTCCATGTCCGCCATCCGGGCCGCCTGGTCGGCCGCCACCAGGGCTTCGACCAATTCGTCCAGGGCCTCGCCCTCCATGACCTTGTCGATCTTGTAAAGCGTCAGATTGATCCGATGGTCGGTCACCCGGCCTTGCGGAAAATTGTAGGTGCGGATCCGTTCGGAACGATCGCCGGAGCCGACCTGCCCCTTGCGGTTGGCCGAACGCTCGGCATCCTTGGCGGCCCGTTCGGCCTCGTAAAGGCGCGAGCGCAGGACCTTCATGGCCTGGGCCTTGTTCTTGTGCTGCGATTTCTCGTCCTGGCACTGGACCACCGTATTGGTCGGCAGATGGGTGATCCGCACCGCCGAATCGGTCGTATTGACGCTCTGCCCGCCCGAACCTTGCGAGCGGAAGACATCGATGCGCAGATCCCGATCGTCGATCTGGATATCCACCTCCTCCGCTTCGGGAAGAACCGCCACGGTGGCCGCCGAGGTATGGATGCGCCCGCCCGCCTCGGTCTGCGGCACCCGCTGCACCCGATGCACGCCGGATTCGAATTTCAAGCGGGCGAACACGCCGCGCCCGGTGATGCCGGCCGTGGCCTCCTTGAGGCCGCCCAGGCCGGTATCGTTCACCGCCAGCACTTCGAAACGCCAGCCGCGCAAGGCGGCATACCGTTCGTACATGCGGAACAATTCGGCGGCGAACAAAGCCGCCTCCTCGCCGCCGGTGCCGGCCCGCACCTCCAGAATGGCGTTCTTTTCGTCCGCCTCGTCCTTCGGCAGCAGGGCCAGCTGCACCTCGCGCTCCAGAAGCGGCAGGCGTTCCTTCAGCGCGTAGAACTCCTCCTCGGCCAGACCGCGCATCTCCGCGTCGGCCTGCGGATCGGTCATCATCTGCGCCGCGTCGCCCATTTCGTTCTGGAGCTGCCGCAGGGCCTTGATGCCGGCCACCACCGGATCGAGCTCCGCCATCTCTTTCGACATCCGCACGAAATTCTGCGCATCGGCGACGCCCCCCTCGCCGGTCAGCAAGGCGGAAAGTTCGGCGTGGCGGGTCAGGACCCGGTCGAAGGTCTGGTCGAGGTTCATGCTCACTCCAACCGGAACAGGCGGCGAAGCAGTTGTTCGGCGGCGTCCCATTCGGCTTTGCTGGCATCGCCGCCGGCGGCGATGCCTTTCATCGTCTCGCTGGGGTCATGCAGCAGGCGGCTGATCAACAGCCGGGTCGCCTTCTGCGCATCGTCTCCGGCTTCCACCAGGACCTGTTCGCGCGCCGCCTCGAAATGGCTCCGCAGGGCGACGATCGACGGCACGGCGGCCCGCGCCGCCCGCCCCCGGCTGAAGCTGGTCAATTCGGCGTCGACGATCGCCCAGGCCTGACGCGCCGCCACCTCGCGGGTCGCGCGGCCTTCCATGGCCAGGCGCTCGAGATCGGTCAGGTCGTAGAGAAAGGCGCCGTCGGCGCGATTGACCGCCGGATCGATATCGCCGGGAATGCCCACATCCACCAGGAAAATCGGCTTGCGCCGCCGCTTGCGGAGCGCCGCATGAACCTGCTCGGATCCGATCAGGTGATGGCGCCCGCTGACGGCGGTCAGCACGATGTCGGCTTGCGGCAGAAGCTCGGACAGATCCTCGAAGGCGGCAAGATGGCAATTGAGATTTTCCGCCAGCGCTTCCGCCTGGCTCCGCCGGGGCGCGGCGACCACCATCCGCTGCACGCCGGCCGCCAGCATGCTTTCGGCCACCAGTTCGCCCATTTCCCCGGCGCCCAGCAGCAAGGCCGTACAGCCGGTCAATTCGCCGTGCAGATCGCGGGCGAACTGGACGGCGGCGGAGGCGATGGACACCGGGCGTTCGGCCACGGCGGTTTCCGTCCGCACGCGCTTCGCCACGGCATAGGCGGCGGCGAGCAGGCTTTCCATTTCCGAGCCGCAGAGACCGGCTTCCCGGGCCATCCGGTGGCAGGCCTTGACCTGCCCCAGGACATGCGGCTCGCCGATGATCAGGCTGTCGAGCGAGGCGGTGACGGCGAAACAATGCTTGACGGCGGCTTCGTCGGCCAGGGCATAGAGCTGGCCGGCCAGACCCTCGGTGGTCACATGGCCGCGGGCGGCGAAAGCCTGGGCGAGGATCGCCTCGGCGATCGCGGCGTCGTGATGCAGGGTCAGCACCTCGACGCGGTCGCAGGTCGACAGGACCATGGCCTGGGACAGGCCGGCCTCCTTGAGGGCGGACAGAAAGGAGGGCTGGGCCGCATCGTCGACGAACAGGGCGTCGCGAAGCGCCAAGGAACTGGAACGATGGTTGGCCCCGACGATGATCGGCCGCAGGATGGCGCGGTCTGCGTTCATCGCCCCAAGGCCCCGGGCAGGCCCTTCGGCCCGACGCTTGACGCTGACCGTTTCGCGTATGGCGGTGAACGGAGCGGCAACGAACTTTCGGCGCACGCGCGGCCGCGAAGCTGCGAAGAAGAAATCACCGGGGTTCCCGGCGCGACCTTGGCGCCTTGGCATGGATGCGCCTGGAGCAGGCGGAGGGTTTTGGGAATCACGGATGAACACGGGTGATCCACAGATGGACACGGATAAGCGTCGCAGGCAATCACCTGACGTCCCCAGCGCCGAAAGCGAGGTCAAGGACAGGAGAATGCCTGCGGCACACCCATCCCTTGTCCATCTGTGCGTCATCCGTGTTCATCTGTGATCCCATGACATGTCGCTGGGAGGGGTCGGGGGTGGGTGACCCGAAGCGTTTGTTTTGTCCCAAGTCCTAACGAAACCGGGCGAGGTGGTCCTCCAGCACAGCCAGCGGAACCTCCTCCTGGACGCCCGTATCGAGATCGCGCACGGCGACCGCCTGGCGGCCCCATTCCTCTTCTCCGAGGATGACGGCCGCCCGGGCGTTCACTTTGTTGGCCCGGGCCAGGCGCTTCTTCATATTGCCCGAATAACCCAGTTCGACGGCGAAGCCGGCATGGCGCAGCCGCTGGGTCAAAGCGACGGCGGCCTCGCTGGCGCCGGTCGGGATCATCGCCAGAGGCCGGCGGACGGGCGGCTCTCCGCCGAACAGCATGGACAGGCGTTCGATCCCCGCCGCCCAGCCGATTCCCGGCGTCGCCGGGCCGCCCATCTGGCCGATCAGCCCGTCGTAGCGACCGCCGGCCAGCACGGTTCCCTGGGCGCCGAGCGCCGTGGTGGTGAATTCGAAAGCCGTATGGCAGTAGTAATCCAGCCCGCGCACCAGCCGCGCATTGATGGAAAAGGCAACCCCCGCCGCGGTCAGCCCGTTCTGCACATCCTCGAAGAAACGGCGGGAGGCATCGTTGAGATAATCGACCATCCGCGGCGCACCGACCACCACGGCCTTGTCGTCCTCGTCCTTGGAATCGAGCACGCGCAACGGGTTGCGCTCCATGCGATCCAGGCTGTCCTTCGACAGTTTGTCCTTGTGCCCGGACAGATAGGCGACCAGGGCCTGCCGATAGGCGGCCCGCGAGTCCGCATCGCCCAGGCTGTTCAGCTCAAGACGCACATCGTCCTTCAATCCCAGGGCCTGGAGGATATGGGCGGCCAGGGCGATCACCTCGACGTCGGCCTGCGGTCCCTCGACGCCCAGCAGTTCCACCCCCAACTGATGGAATTGGCGCAGCCGCCCCTTTTGCGGCCGCTCGTAACGGAACATCGGGCCGCGGTAGAACAATTTGAGCGGCAGATGCTGGGACAGCCCGCCGGAAATGAAGGCCCGCGCCACCCCGGCGGTCCCTTCCGGGCGCAGGGTCAGGCTTTCGCCCGACCGGTCGGCGAAGGTGTACATTTCCTTGGCGACCACGTCGGTGGTCTCCCCCAGATTGCGCGAGAAAACCTCGGTAAACTCGAAAATCGGGGTGATGATCTCGCCGAATCCGTAACGCCTGGCGATGTCGAAAGCGAGCTCTTCGACAAGGCGGTGGCGGCAGGCCTCTTCGGGCAGCAGATCATGGGTGCCGCGCACCGGCTGTAGAACAGACACTGGGGAAGACTCATTCAGCTGAAAGTTTGACCTTGTCGGCTTCGATCGCCGCGGCCTTCTTCTCCACCAGGGAGACGATGTGCTCGACCATGTCGGCGCTGTCGACCTTGTGATCGGGATTGCCGGCCACATAGACCATGTGGCTGCCGCCGCCGCCGCCGGTCACCCCGAGATCGGTCTCGCGCGCCTCGCCGGGGCCGTTGACCACGCAGCCGATGATCGAAAGGGTGAGCGGCGTGGTGATATGGGCCAGCCGCTCCTCCAGGATCGCCACCGTGCTGACCACGTCATAGCCCTGACGGGCGCAGGACGGACAGGAGACGATGCGGACGCCGCGATTGCGCAGGCCCAGCGACTTCAGCATCTCGTATCCGACCTTGACCTCCTCGACCGGATCGGTCGACAGCGAAACCCGGATGGTATCGCCGATCCCGGCCCACAGCAGGGATCCCATCCCGATCGACGATTTCACCGTCCCGCCGCGCAATCCGCCGGCCTCGGTGATGCCGAGATGCAGCGGATAGTCGCAGGCTTCCGCCAGGGCCTGATAGGCCGCCACGGCCAGGAAAACGTCCGAGGCCTTGACGCTGATCTTGAAATTGAAGAAGTCGTTGTCTTCGAGAATGCGGGCGTGGTTCAGGCCGCTCTCGACCATGGCTTCCGGACAAGGCTCGCCGTAGCGCTCGAGCAGTTCCCTCTCGAGGCTTCCGGCATTGACGCCGATCCGCATCGAACAGCCGTGGTCCTTGGCCGCCTGCACCACGTCGCGGACACGCTCGGCCGAACCGATGTTGCCGGGATTGATGCGCAGGCAGGCGGCGCCCGATTGCGCGGCCTCGATGGCGCGGCGGTAATGGAAATGGATGTCGGCGACGATCGGCACATGGACCTGACGCACGATGTCCTTCAGCGCCAGAGCCGAGTCCTGGTCCGGACAGGAGACCCGGACGATGTCGGCCCCGGCCTCTTCCAGACGAAGAATCTGCGCCACCGTTCCCTTGACGTCGGTGGTCAGGGTATTGGTCATCGATTGGACGGTGATCGGGGCATCGCCGCCGACCGGTACATTGCCGACGAAGATTTGCCGGCTGACACGGCGGTGGATATCACGGTAGGGCCTTACACTCATGGCCGTCTCGCCTGTAAGAAATGGGGGTTGGGGTTATAGCGCAAAATCACCGCCGGACAAAGCGGCCTGAACCGCTCGCGTCGCGTTTCCGGCGGACGATGGCCTGACCATCCATGGAGACGCGACATAATTTCAATCCCTTGGCGGTCCGGTCCCGACCATGGGCCTGCATTTTCCAAAAGCGCGATCGGACCCGCCAACGGGGCGGAACTATTCGGTGCCGGACGCTCCGCCGGCCGGAGAACCAGCCGCCGGCACGCCGGGCTCGACCAGCGGGTCGGCCGGTGGCTCGACCCCTTCCTTGAGACGCTCGGCATCCAGCGGCACATCGTGGCGCACCATGCCGATACGGCCCAGGGAACCGGTCGCCTTCCCGTCGACCATCAGCGACAGCGCACCGGCATTGCCGACGGTCATCGTCAGGCCGGGACGGGTCGGCGCCGAATAGCTGTCGCCCTTTTTCAAAAGGCGTTTCTGCACCACTCTACCGCCGTCGTCGCGAATTTCAATCCAACAGTCCTCCTTGGCCCTGAGGACGACGCGCCCGGACGGCGCGGCCGCGGCGGGTTTGGCCGGCAGGGGGGCGCCGTCGGCGGCGGCCTCGACCGGCCGGGCATCGCCCGCCGCCGCGGACGGAGGCGCCGCGTCGGCCGGCACGGCCTTGGCGTCCTTGGTCTTTCCCTTGCCCTTGGCCTTGCCCTTGGCATCCAGAGGGGGCACGACGGCATCGGTCCTGGCCGCATCGTCGCCGGATGCCGCGCCCGGCGGCATCGGCGTCACGGCCGCATCCGCCGCGACCACGGGCGGCGGCGAGGACGGCGAAGCCGCCGCCGCCGCATCGTCTTCCGCAGGGGGCACCACGTCCTCATGCGCCGGGTTGGCCGGAGGAGCCGATCCGGCGCCGGAAGGAACGGCAACCGCGGGCGACGGCGGCTGCGACACCTCGTTGACCTTGCTGCCGTCGACCGGCACCAATTCGGAACCGCTGCCCACCGGCTGGTGAATCAAGGCCGCCAGACGTTCCGGCAGCGCGGGGACGGCCGAGGCGACCGACGAGTCGCGCGATTGATACCAGTACCATGCCCCATAGGCCGCGGCGGCGGCCAGGACGGCAAATCCCAGCAGGGCACCGGTCGGAATGCTGCCTTCCGAAACGGCCGACGGGAACACCAGCTCGGCGCGATTGCTGAATTCGCCGTTCTCCTGGCGGAAACGGCGAACGATCTCCTTGCTGTCGAGCCCCAGATATTCGGCATATCCCCGCACGAAGCCGACCGCATAGGTCGATCCCGGAAGATCCTCCGAATGGCCGTCTTCGATCGCTTGCAGATAGGGCTGGCGGATTCGCAGGGCGCTGGCGACGAAACCAAGATCCTGACCACGTTGCACGCGGGCTTCCCGCAAGAGAGCGCCGACCCCTGCGGTCGCACCGGCCGGGACGGGTTCCCCCATGTCTTGGTTCTCTGCTGCCACGGTAAGACGATCCTTGATATGCGCTTGCTGTTTCATCAACCGCCGCCTGCGGCCTTTCTTAGCAAAAAAGGCCGGCCGAACGCAATGGCGGCACGCCGAGGCGCACCAATAACCGCGACGACGAGGGAAGTTTAGAGCTGTACACCATGATCCAGGGCGAAATTACGCAACTTGTCTCTGATCGAATGATCGGGAAGATCATAAAGAGTCGCCATATAGTCTTCCAGCCTGGAAAGGGAAAGACTGCGCACCATCGCCTTGACCGGGCCGATCGAGGGCGCCGACATCGACAGATTGCGGATTCCCAGCCCGAGCAGAACCATCGCATCGAGGGGCCGCCCGGCCATTTCGCCGCACAGGGACAACTGGACCCCGGCCTCATGGCATCGCGCCGTGATCCAGCGCAGGAAGCTCAGCATGGGAGGCGACAGGACGTCGTAACGTTCGGAAATCCGCGTATTGCCGCGATCGGCGGCAAAAAGGAACTGGGTCAGGTCGTTGCTGCCGATGGAAATGAAATCGACGCGCCGCAACAGGGCCGGAAGCTGCCATGCCAGGGCCGGCACCTCCAGCATGGTGCCGACGCGCACCTGGGCGGGCGGCGTTCCGCCCCGCGCCTGGTGACGCTCCAACTCCATGTCGAGCAAAGCCCGCGCCTGGATGAATTCGGCGGCCTCGGCGACCATCGGGAACATGACGTAGAGATCGCGTTCGGCGCCGGCGCGGACCAGCGCGCGCAACTGATGGCGCAGAACGGCCGGCCGATCGAGGGTAATCCGGATCGAGCGCCAGCCCATCGCCGGGTTGTCCTCGCCGGCGCTGTCCCAGTAGGGCAACAATTTGTCGGACCCGACGTCGAGGGTGCGAAACACCACCGGTTTGCCGGCCGCGGCATCGAGTATTTTCGAATAAAGCGCCGTCTGGGCCCGGACGTCGGGCAGCTGCGGCCGCGCCATGAAGGGCATCTCGGTCCGATAAAGACCGATCCCGTCGGCCGCCGTCGCCTCCAGATGCGGCACATCGACCAGCAGACCGGCGTTCAGCAGCAGGCGAACCGATTGGCCGCACTGCGTCACCGCCGGCAGATCGCGCATGGCGGCGTAACCGGCCAATTTGGCGGCGCGGGTCTGCAGACTGGCCGAGAAGGCGTCGAGGATGTCGTCCGAGGGACGGACGAAAACCTGTCCGTTGTCGCCGTCGACGACGACCGGATCCATCGCCTCGATACGCGTCAGGGCGTCCTTGATCCGGCCGACCACCGGAATATCGAGCGCCCGCGCCAGAATCGCCACATGCATGGTGGGCGAGCCGTCTTCCAGCACCAGGCCGCGCAGACGCCTGCGGTCATAGTCGAGAAGCTCGGTCGGCCCCATGGTCCGGCAGACCAGGATGGTATTTTCGGGAAGCTCCGTGCCGGCCGCCGTCCCGCCGTCGCCGCCCGAGCGCACCAGATGCTGCAGCAGGCGGTTGGCGATGTCCTCGAGATCGTGCAGGCGCTCGCGCAAATAGGGATCGCTGACCTGGCTCATGCGGATCCGCGTATCCTCGTGGACTTTCTGCACCGCCGCCTCGGCGGTCAGGCCCGAGTGGATCGCCTCGCCGATGCGGGCCCGCCAGCCGGCGTCCTCGGCGAACATGCGATAGGTTTCCAGAACGTCGCGATGCTCGCCGCCGAAGGCCAGATCCTGGGCCTCGAACATCTCGTCGAGGGAATTGCGCATGCGGTTCAGGGCATCCTTCAGCCGGGTCAGCTCCGCTTCCGGATCCTCCGCCACCAGCTTTTGGATGATGATGCGGGGCTCGTGCATGACGGCGACGCCGATGCCGATGCCGGCCGTCAGGCGCACGCCCTCCATCCGCACCGGCAGGACGGCGTTTCCGTCGACCGGCGCCAATTCGTCGCGGTTGATCAACTCGCCGGAGGAGACCAGTTCGGCCAGAACCATCGCCACCGTCTCGAGGGTCTCGACCTCTTCTTCGGTGTATTGGCGCTGGCTCTTGTTCTGCACCACCAGCACGCCGATGACGCGGCCGCCCCGGATGATCGGCACGCCGACCAGCGAATGGAAGATCTCTTCGCCGGTTTCCGGACGATAGGCGAACCTGGGATGGCTTTGCGCGTCGGCCAGGGCCAAGGCCCGGGCATGGGCGGCGATGTCGCCGACCAGGCCTTCGCCGACCCGCAGCCTTGTTTCGTGCACGGCGCTCTTCAGCAAACCTTCGGTGGCGAACAGCTCGAGAACCTCGCCCGCCCGCATCACATAGCAGGAGCAGACCTCCGCCACCATATCGGCGGCGATCAGCTTCACCACCTTGTCGAGGCGATCCTGGGCGGAGCCCCCGGCGGCCATCACGTCACGCAGTCGGCCCAGCAGTCGTCGTGAGATCGTGCTGGCGCTGGGCAACATCAGAGTACGGCCTCGACGGACTCCCGGGCGGCCAACGCCCGCACCGCCTGTTCGACAAGTTCGGTAATGATCTCGACCGTCGTTTGTTCCCTTGTCACCATGCCGACGCTTTGGCCGGCCATCAGGGATCCGTTCTCGACATCGCCGTCGATCACCGCCTTCCTGAGCGCGCCCGCCCAATAATGTTCGATCTCCAGCTGAGCCGTCTTCTGATCGATCTCACCATTCCTGAACCGGCCGATCACCTCATGCTGGAAGGCGATGAAACGCCGCGATGCCGTATTGACCAGGGCGCGCACCGGAATCACCGGGAAATTGGGGTCGACCTGCGTCGACGGCACCGCATCGCGGGCATTGGCGCGAATGAAGGCCTGCTTGAAATTGGCGTGAGCGATACATTCTCTGGCGCAGACGAAACGCGTTCCCAGTTGCACCCCGGCGGCCCCCATCTCGAGACAGGAGAGAATCGCCTCGCCGCGCCCGATACCGCCGGCGACGAAAACCGGCACCTCGCCCACCGCCGGCAGAATCTCCTGGACCAGGACGCTGGTCGCAACCGGACCGATATGCCCGCCCGCCTCGGTCCCCTCGATGATCAAAGCGTCGGCGCCGAGGCGGACCAGCTTCTTGCCGAACAGGACGGTCGGAGCGAAGCAGACCACCTTGGCGCCCAAGGCCTTGGCCCGGCCGATCGCGTTGGCCTGGGGCAGGCCGCCGGCCAGGACCACGTGACCGACCTTCAGGCGTCCGCACACCTCGATCAATTCCGCCAGTTGCGGATGCATGGTGATCAGATTGACGCCGAATGGCCTGGCGGTCAGTTGCTGGGTCGCCTCGATCTCGGCGGCCAGCAGGGCCGGCGGCATCGATCCGCAAGCCAGCACGCCGAAACCGCCGGCATTGGAGATGGCCGCCACCAGATGCCGTTCCGACACCCAGGACATCGCCCCCCCCATGATCGCCACTTCGGTGCCGAGAAAATCCCGACCACGCCGCCACAACCGATCCAAATGCGTCCGGGCCGAGGACATTCCTTCGTTTCTCCTTTACGCCATCGACCTTTTAGTCCCGTCGGGAAACAGCCAAGCGATTTCCGGACGAAGCTTAATGTGTATCCAGGCCGTAGGCCGTGTGCAACGCACGCAGCGCCAGTTCGGTATATTCCTCGGCGATGAGCACGCTCACCTTGATTTCCGAAGTGGAGATCACCTGGATGTTGATGGATTTTTCAGCCAGGGTCTTGAACATTTTCTGCGCGACGCCCGCATGGCTGCGCATGCCCATGCCGATCACCGAGACCTTGACGACGCTGCGATCGGTCATCAGCCGCTCATAGCCGAGCTCGCCCTTGGCGTCGTTGAGAATCTGGATGGCGCGGTCGAAATCGGCGCGGCCGACGGTGAAGGTCAGATCGGTGAAGCGGCCGTC
>JAATGN010000234.1 GCA_015654615.1 Rhodospirillales bacterium | reverse complement strand
TCAATGGCCGCTGGAGCGCGATGCCTTAAATCGGCATCACGCTCCGGCTTTTCTTGATGTCCCTCGCCGGGCGCCCGCCTCCGCGCGCTTGGCCGCGGCCTCAATGGCCGCTGGAGCGGCGGGCGTCAGATTTGACGCACGCCGCTCTAAAAAGCATGAGTGGCACCGGCGTCCCCGCCGGTGTCCGCCGCTCTGCGGCGGGGTCTTTTCACCGGCGGGGACGCCGGTGCCACTTTGTCCTTTTCGGCCGGCGGGGACGGAACTCGGCTTCCGGCGGGCTCAAGCGCCGCTCGGGCCCTCGGTCCGGGTCATCCGCCGATCGATATCCTCACCGGAAGCTGCATTTTTCCGTGGCCACCTCGACCCAGCCCTTGGCGCTGGCGGCGGCGACGGTGAAATGATATTCGATGCCCTGCACGTCGAGGGCATATTCGATCGGCAAGGCGCCGACCACGTCGGCGTTCCGCAGGCCTTCGCCGGAAAAACGGACATGCAGCGCATTGAGCGGACCGCCGCCTTGCGGACGGCCGTCGCCGGCCTCGACCTCCTCCGCCGACAGGGTGACCTTCTCGTCGAACCGCAACGGGACCGCGCCGGCCGCCCCTTTCGAGCGCAAGACGCGCACCGGCAGGCGACGGCTCGCCAAAGCCTGGCAATCGCGCGGCGTTTCCGCCGACTTGATCACCAGCGCCAAGCGGCGGGGCGTCATCCCCGCCGCCAGCTTGAGCCGCAAGAGAGCCGTCAGATCGCGAATGTCGTCGGAAGGAAGGATCTGCTCATAAGCCGCCTTGAGGTCGGTCAGTTGCCTGTTCGCCTCGCCCAGGGCCGACCGATCGCCCTCGGCGTCCGCCTGTTGCGACTTGAGACGGTCTTCCGCCTTTTGCAATCCGTCGGTCAGCGCCGCCGTCTCGCCTTGCGCGACGCGAAACCCGACCTCATAGGCATAATAGGCCGTGAGCCCCAATACCCCCGCGGCACCCAGCAATTTGGCCAAAAGAACAAGGAGACGCTGGCGTTGCTCCGCACCGCGTCGGTTTCTGCGACGGCTCATCTTTTCCTATTCGCCGACCAGCTTGTACAAACGCGGATCCTTGAGAGCCGAGACGGAAATCATCTTGACGGCCGTCGGATCGCCGACCCGCAGCAGGCGCGCGTGAACGATCCCTTCTCCATCCTTGGTCAAATCCATGACCTCCCAGACGGAGGTCGATTCCGTTTGCTGATATTTCTGTCCCGGTTGGACTTCACGCCGAGCCATTCTCTCATTCAACCCTGTTCAAAGCCTCGCCTCTCCGGCCTGCCGACCGGCAAACCGCCGCTCCCGAGTCCGCCGGTCCGGCATCCGCTCGGCAGACTCCCAAGGGCCCGGCGCGACTGATCGCGCTCCAGGTCCTTGGCTTCGATATGACGCCGCCGCGCCGGCTCGAGCGGACTTGGGGCACTGATCGTGGACCAAATCCTCAAGGATACGCCGACATAGCGACCGGCCCAGCCGTCCGAATGACCGCGGCGGCGGCTGTTTACGGCATTCCCGAATGAAAAGGAAGCCCCAGCCTTTGACCTCACCCGACTCTTATCCTCGCGCACCCGCCGCAAAATAGCAAAGATGGGAAGATTGGGAACCCGCCTTAATCCTTTTTCCGGAATCCTGTCCCGGAAGAGGAATGCCCTCGATGATCGTTCAATTCGAACGATATGTCACCTTCGATCCGTCCTCCATCGGAAAAGTCGCGACGGCGCCCGACCGGGCCGCGCTCCGCCAGCCGAGAACCGACATGTTATGTCAGAAACTCCAAATTTTGGAGGAATCGCCCCCGCCGGGGACCGCCAATCGCGCACGAACCGAGGCCCGCAGCATGGCACGATCTTTGCGTAACAGTCTGTAACAAACAATCCGTAACAAACGATAAAAATCTCTTGGGGGCTGTTACATATGGACTGGCGCGTGCTCTGCGATTTCGATGGCACGATCGCACTGGAAGACGTCACCGACAGTCTCTTGGAGCGCTTCGCCCTCGACGGTTGGCAAGACATCGAATCGGCGTGGAAGGACGGCCGCATCGGCTCGCGCGAATGCATGGCCGGACAGGTCGCCCTGATCCGCGCCACGAAGACCGAACTGGACGATCATCTCGACGGCGTGGCCATCGACCCCGCCTTTCCGGCCTTCGTCGCCCTTTGCCGGGCCGTCCATGTGCCGCTGACGGTGGTCAGCGACGGCCTCGACTATGCCATTCGCCGCATCCTCGACCGCCATGGCCTCGCCGGCCTGCCGATCCTCGCCAACCGTTTCGAGCCGGCCGGTCCGCGGCGGTATCGCCTGGCGTTTCCCCATGCCAATGCCGCCTGCGCCACCGCCAGCGGCACCTGCAAATGCAAAATCGCCGAAGATCAGACGGCCGGGCGGGCGCTCAGCCTGCTGATCGGCGACGGGGCTTCGGACATGTGTGCGGCCGGCAGCGTCGATCTGGTTTTCGCCAAGGACAAGCTGCTGGCCTATTGCCGCGACAGGGGCCTTCCTTTTGTCGCTTTCCGCGACTTCATCCACGCCGGCGATTTGCTGGGAACCTTGCTGGACGAGCCGGCAAGGCTGGGAGTCGCGACCGTCTTCGGCTGATGCCTGGAGTTTAAGCATAAATGAGTGACAACGACCTGCTGCGCGATGAAGCGCAGTATTGTTCTTTTGGCGATACGGTCCACTACATCGATCCCCCGAAGATTTTCAGCCGCTGCGAAGGCTCCTATCTCTACGACGACGCCGGGAAGCCTTTTCTCGATCTGCAGATGTGGTATTCGGCGGTCAATTTCGGCTATGCCAATCCGCGGCTGAACGACGCCCTGAAGCGCCAGATCGATACCTTGCCGCAGCTGGCATGCCAATATCTGCACAAGGAAAAGATCGAACTGGCCACGGCCATCGCCCAGCGCGTGGAAAGGACCTGGGGCACCAAGGGCCGCGTGCATTTCAATGTCGGCGGCGCCCAGTCCATCGACGATTCGCTGAAATTGGTGCGCAATGCCTGCGGCGGCAAAAGCCTGATGTTCGCCTTCGAGGGCGGCTACCACGGCCGCACTCTGGGCGCCTCGGCGATCACCTCGTCCTACCGCTACCGCCGGCGCTACGGTCATTTCGGCGACCGCGCCCAGTTCGTGCCCTTTCCCTATTGCTATCGCTGCCCCTACGGCAAGAAGCGCGAGGATTGCGGCCTGCACTGCGTCGACCAGTTCGCCCGCCTGTTCGACACCGAATATTACGGCGTCTGGGATCCCAAGGACGGCAGCGCCGAATATGCCGCCTTCTATATCGAGGCCATCCAGGGGACCGGCGGTTACGTCATTCCGCCGCCCGGCTATTTCGAGAAGCTGAAAAAGGTCCTCGAAGCCCGCAAGATCCTGCTGGTCGACGACGAAATCCAGATGGGGTTCTATCGCGCCGGCAAGTTCTGGGCCTTGGAAAATTTCAACGTCGAACCGGACATCATCGTCTTCGGCAAGGCGCTGACCAACGGCCTCAATCCCATCGCCGGCCTGTGGGCCCGCGAGGAATTGATCAATCCGCAACTCTTCCCGCCGGGTTCGACCCATTCGACCTTCTCCTCCAATCCGCTCGGCACCGCGGTGGCGCTGGAAGCCGTCAGGATGATGGAGGAGGAAGACTATGAGACGATAACCCGCGAAAAGGGCGCCTATTTCCTGGAAGGGATCCGCGACCTGAAGAAGCGTCACAAGATCGTCGGCGACGTCGATGGACTGGGCATGGCGCTCAGGATCGAGATCACCGCCGAGGACCGCTTCACCCCGGACAAGGCGATGACCGACAGGATCGTCGATATCGCCATGGCCGGCGATCTCGACGCCGGCGGCAAGAAGGTCGGCGTGATCCTCGACATCGGCGGTTACTGGAAGAACGTCATCACATTGGCCCCGGCCCTGACCATCAGCTATGAAGAGATGGATCTGGCGTTCAGTCTGCTGGACCAGATGTTCACCCGCGCCACCCGCGGATGACGGAGAGGGGCGGCATCATGACCAGCCAGCAAAAAAGCCTGTTCGATCGCAGCACGGCCTGGCAGCGCTTCAAGCTCCGCACCTTCGGGGCCAAGCCCTGGTCGGGGCCGGGCCATGTGCCGGCCGATGAAGTCGCCCCCTCCCTGCCCGACGCCAGCTTCTTCCATGCCGGCGGCGACGCCGCCGTTCTGCTGATCCACGGATTGACCGGCACGCCCACGGAAATGCGCTTCCTCGGCAAGGGCCTGGCCAGCCACGGCTTTACCGTCCATGGCTGCCAACTGGCCGGCCATTGCGGTTCCGAGGAAGACCTGCTGGTGACCCGCTGGCCGGATTGGTACGCCAGCGTCGAGCGGGCCTATGCCGATCTGCGCCGAAAGCACGACACCGTCTTCGTCGCCGGCCTGTCGATGGGCGGATTGCTGGCGATGCATCTGGCCGCCAGCCACCCAGGGGAAATCAAGGGCCTGGGCATACTCTCGGCGACCTTGCGCTACGACGGCTGGGCGATTCCCCGCCTGTCCTTCCTGCTGCCGTTCTTCCTGCACACGCCGCTCGGCCTGCGCTACCGCTTCGTCGAAAATTTCCCCTATGGCATCAAGGACGATCGGCTGCGTCAAAGAGTGGTCGCCAATATGACGGCCGGAAATTCGGCCGAAGCCGGAAATCTCGGCATGACCGGGCATTCGCTGCGCCAATTGCTGTCCCTGGTCGATGTGGTCAAACGGGAAATGCCGGAGATCGAGACGCCGGCCTTGATCATCCATGCCAAATATGACGATGTCGCCAGCCGGCGAAACCCCGACTACATCAAACGCCATCTTGGCGGTCCGGCGGAATTGCTGCTGCTGGAGGACAGCTACCATATGATCACCGTCGACAAGCAGCGCCACGAGGTGGTTCGCGCCCTGGCCGCCTTCTTCTCCGCGCAGGCCGGCGCGGAAGCGCCGCCGGCCCTCGCCGCCACGGCGGCGATTTGACCGGCGCGGTCGAAAGGGGGCCGCCCCGATGAAGGAAGACCGCGGCAAACTGCGGCGCTGGCTGGCCTCCATCCAGGGCAAGCTGATCATCGCCTCCTTGCTGATCAGTCTGGTCCCGACGTCGATCGCCGCCGATTTGACGGTTCGCCTGATCACCCGCGTGGTGAACAACGACGTCCAATCCTTCCTGCACGAAACATCGGTCCTGTTTCTCAACAGCTTCAAGGAATCCCAGTCCGAGGCGGCGGGACTGGCCCGTTTCCTCTATGAGCAGAAGCGCGGCCAGGCCGATCCGGTGATCAGGGCCGACGCCGCCTTCCTGCATCTGGCCCAGACGCTGGGTTATGCCGTCGTGGTGGTCTCCGACAAGGACCACCACATCCTCTATTCCAATTATCCGGTGCGCCACATCGAACCCTTGTCGCCGGAGATCAAGAACACGCTCTATGCGCTGCAGTTGCCCGATTCCAACCAGGTGATGACCGGGGGCACCTTCGATTACGAGGCGAGCGGCGCCAATTATGAAATTCTGGTCGGCACCTGGCTCGACGAGAATTTCATCGAGAACCTGCAATCCATCACCACATTCGATCTTCGCCTGTATTACCGGCGCCCCGCCGGCTTTCAAATGATCTATTCGTCGCGCAGCGACACCGCCAGCGGCACGCCCCTGCCGCCGGCGGTCACCGCCGAGCTGCAGGGCGGCGCCGAAAGCGTCTACGATCCGCAGGCCGAGGACGGCGGCTATCGCGTCCTTTATCTGCCCGTGAAAAACACCCGGGGCGAGACGATCGGCGTCATGTCGTCCGGCCTGAAATCGACGGAACTGCCCAGCGTCTGGGATCTGCCGATCAATATCCTGGTCACCGTCTTCGCCGCCGGCCTCGGCCTCACCACCATCGCCGGCCTGTTCGTCTCCCGGCGGCTGTCGAAGCCGCTGAGGGCGCTGGCCACCGGGGTCAAGTCGATCATCGACGGAAATTTCGACCATCGGGTCGATGCCACCGGCAAGGATGAGGTCGCCGAACTGGCCCGGGTGTTCAATCATATGGCCGAACGCCTCGGCCATCTGCAAAGCCTCGAGGTCGATCTGCGCCGCCGCGACCGGCTGAGCGCCCTGGGCGAAGTGGCGGTGGGCATCGCCCATGAGGTGCGCAACCCCTTGGGCACCATCAAGACCTCGGCGGAACTGGTCCGCAAGGGAGACAACCAATCGGCGGCCGATGTCAAACTGCTCGGCTATGTCATCGACGAAGTCCGCCGCATCGACGGACTGATCGAGGATTTCCTGTCCTTCGCGCGGCCCCGCGAACCGGTGCGGCGAACGCTGTCCTTCGCTTCGGTGGTCGAACGGGTCGCCACCCTGTGCGAACCCGAACTGTCCCGCCACGACATCGTGCTGACCGTCAGGGACGACAGCGGCGACACCACGATCGAAGCCGACGAAGACCATCTGTTCCAGGCCTGCCTCAACCTTTTGCTGAACGCCATCGACGCCATGAACAAGGGCGGACGCCTGACCATCCATCTGGTGCGCCAGGACGATTGGCTGCGCGTCGCCTTCAGCGACACCGGCCCCGGCATTTCGAAGGACATCATCGACAAGATCTTCGACCCCTTCTTCACCACCAAGCCGCGGGGCACCGGACTGGGCCTGGCCAAGGTCTTCTCGGTGATGGAAAATCACCGGGGACGGGTCGAATGTCAAAGCCGGCCTGGCGTCGGCGCCACCTTCACGCTTATCCTGCCGATCAGCAAACGGACGTGAGCCCACGACTGTCGACGTTGACCCCGGGGACGCCGGCGTCCCCGCCCGCCTCTGGCGAAAGCGGACAGCCCTGGACGCGCCCCCTTTTCTCATACCGGCCGCAACGGCACGGAGAAAAATGTCGCACACGATTCTTCTCGTCGACGATGAAACACGGCTTGCCGACGTCCTGACGGTCGCGCTCGAACGATTGGGCTATCGCGTGCTCTCGACCGGCAGCGGCGAAGACGCCCTGCGCCTGCTCGACGCCGAATCGGTCGATCTGCTGCTGACCGACCTCAGGATGCCGGGCATGAGCGGCCGCGATCTGCTGCGCGAAAGCCAACGGCGCCAGCCCAACCTGCCGGTGGTGGTGATGACCGCCTACAGTTCGGTCAAGGATGCGGTCGAGGTCATCAAGGAGGGCGCCTTCGACTATGTCGGCAAGCCCTTCGAAATCGACGACCTGGAAACGGTCCTGAAGAATGCCCTGCGACTGTCCGATGCGCTGGCCGACAACGAAAGGCTGCGCGAGGAACTGGTCGGCCGCTATCGCTTCGACAATCTGGTCGGCGCCAGTCCCGCCTTTCGCAAAGTCATCGAAAGCATCACCGAAGTCTGCGAAAGCCGCGCCAACGTGCTGATCTCCGGCGAAAGCGGCACCGGCAAGGAAATGGTGGCGCGGGCCATTCACTACAACAGTCCGCGCCGCGACCATCCCTTCGTCGCCATCAATTGCGCCGCCATTCCCGAAGCCCTGCTGGAAAGCGAATTGTTCGGCCATGTCAAAGGGGCCTTCACCGGCGCCGTCAGCAACCGGGCCGGACGCTTCGACCAGGCCGACCGCGGCACCCTGTTCCTGGACGAGATCGGCGACATGCCGATGGCCACCCAGGCGAAAATCCTGCGCGTCCTGCAGGAGCGCGCCTTCGAACCGGTCGGAAGCGCGCGGACCCGCAATGTCGACGTGCGAATCGTCGCGGCCAGCAACAAGGAACTGCGCGCCGAAGTCCAGCGCGGACACTTTCGCGAGGATCTGTTCTATCGGCTCAACGTCTTTCCCATCGCGCTGCCTCCCTTGCGCGAGCGCGTCGAGGACATCCCCTCGCTGGCCCGTTTTTTCCTGGGCGGCCTGAGCGTCGACATGGGGAAAAGGATCGGCGGATTTTCGGCCGCCGCCCTCAAGGCGATGAAGGACTATGCCTGGCCGGGCAATATCCGCGAATTGCAAAACTGCATCGAACGCGCGGTGATCGTCTGCAAGAGCGACCAGATCGGCGAGGGCGATCTGCCGCGCTATCTGTCGACGGTGCAGCCGGTCGTCGTCGACGCCCTGCAGTTCCCGATCGATCTCGACGGAGAACTGGCCCGCATCGAGCAGGATCTGCTCGTCGCGGCCCTCAACAAGGCCGAAGGCGTTCAGGTCAATGCCGCCGGCCTGCTGGGCATCAACGAACGCAGCTTGTGGCATCGGATCAAGAAATACGGCATCCAGATCACCCGCCGGGCCGGCGGCGATCCCTTCGCGGGATGAAGAATGGGACACCCCGGATATCTTGAACCACCAAGGCACCAAGACACCAAGGCGGCGGAGTGCGCCGCAGGCATTCTGCTGTCCCGCCAGCGGTGTTGCGCCGGATGATCAGATGAATGCCCGCGGCGCAAATTTGTCATCACCAGCCCCCCTGAAGCAGAACTTCGGGTAACGCCTTGGTGCCTTGGTGTCTTGATGTCGCGACGATTCCGAGAAAAGCGCCGGCCGGGTGAACCCGTCCAGCGCTTCTTTTCCCGAAACGCCGCCTTCAGCAGCAGCGGCCGATTCTGCCGCTGTAGCGGTTTTCCTGACGGTCGCGAAAGAACTCCTCATAGGTCATGATCGGTTCTTCCGGATGGGTGGTCTTGCGGTGCGCCACATAGGTATCGTAATCGGGCACGCCGACCATCAATTGACCGGTCTGCTTCAAGCGGCAGTAGAAATGCTTGATTTGCTCACGCATGTCCGACCTTTCCCCCGATCTCGATGGCGGTCGCCTTCGGCGAAGCCAGGGCCTTCCTGACGGCAAGCACGCCGTAGAAGGCCATCGACAACAGCAGAAAGACGAATGCGGCCGCCAGGATGGTGTCCACATAGTCGTTGAAGACGATCTGCGACATCTGGTCCATGGTCTTGGCCGGAGCGAGGATCTGGCCCTTGTCGGCGGCATTGCCGAATTTCTGCGCATGCGCCCAGAAACCGATGGCCGGGTCGTCGCTCCAAATTTTCTGCACGCCGGCGGTCAGGGTGCAGATGAACAGCCAGGCCGCCGGGAACAGGGGAACCCAGGCGTATTTCTGCCGCTTCATCTTGAACAGCACGACGCTGCACATGATCAGGGCAATGCCGGCCAGCATCTGATTCGAGATGCCGAACAGCGGCCACAGCGTGTTGATGCCGCCCAAGGGATCGACCACGCCGACATAGAGGAAGTAGCCCCAGGCCGCCACGGCCAGTCCCGAGCCGATCAGATTGTTGGCCCAGTTCCTGGTCGCCTTGAAGCTGGGAACCACCGCTCCGATCATATCCTGGATCATGAAGCGGGCGACGCGCGTGCCGGCGTCGACCGTGGTCAGGATGAACAGGGCCTCGAACAGAATGGCGAAGTGATACCAGAAACCCATCAGGGTCTGGCCGCCGATCAGGTTCGAGAAGATCTGCGCCATGCCGACCGCCAGGGTCGGAGCACCGCCGGCCCGCGACAGGATGGATTTCTCGCCGACGTCATGGGCCACCTGGATCAGCGTCTCGGGACTCACCGCGAAGCCCCAGTGCGAGATCACCTCGGCCGCATGCGCCGGATCGACGCCGATCAGCGCGGCCGGGCTGTTCATGGCGAAATAGACGCCCGGATCGAGAACCGTCGCGGCGATCATCGCCATGATGGCGACGAAGCTTTCCATCAGCATGCCGCCATAACCGATGAAGACCGCCTGCCCCTCGCTTTCCAGCATTTTGGGCGTCGTCCCCGAGGAGATCAGGGAATGGAACCCCGACACCGCGCCGCAGGCGATGGTGATGAACAGGAAGGGAAACAATTTGCCCGAGAAGACCGGACCCGTGCCATCGACGAACTGCGTCACGGCCGGCATCTTGAGGTCGGGCATCACCAGCACGATGCCGACGGCGAGCGCGCAGATCGTGCCGATCTTCAGGAAGGTGGTCAGATAGTCGCGCGGCGCCAGGAGCAACCAGACGGGCAGGACCGAGGCGACGAAGCCGTAGACCATGATCAGGATGGCCAGGGTTTCGCCCTTGAAGGTGAACAGCGGGGCCAGATCGGGGCTTTCGGACACCGTCCGGCCGTAGATCAGCGCCGCCAGCAGCAGGACGAGGCCGATCAGCGACATCTCGCCGACGCGGCCCGGCCGGATGAAGCGGCAGTAGAGGCCCATGACGACCGCCGTCGGAATGGTCGCGAAGACGGTGAAGGTTCCCCACGGGCTGCCGGCCAGGGCCTTGACCACCACCAGGGCCAGGATGGCCACGATGATGATCATGATCAGCAACACGCCGATCAGGGCGATGCCGCCGGCCGCCGGCCCCATTTCGGTCCGGATGATGTCGCCCAGCGACCGGCCGTCGCGGCGGGTGGAAATCATCAGGACCAGGAAATCCTGGACGGCGCCGGCGAAAACGACGCCGGCGATGATCCACATCGTTCCCGGCAGATAGCCCATCTGCGCGGCAAGCACGGGACCGACGAGCGGACCGGCGCCGGCGATGGCGGCGAAGTGATGGCCGAACAGCACATATTTGTTGGTCGGCACATAGTCCAGGCCGTCGTTGTAGCGGACGGCCGGCGTCTGGCGGCCGGGATCCGCCTGGATCACCTTTTCGGCGATGAACAAGCCGTAGACGCGATAGGCGACCAGATAGGTGCTGACCGATGCGATCACCAACCATAAGGCATTGATGGTCTCGCCGCGGCTGAGGGCCACCACGCCAAGGGCGATGGCACCGATCACCGACAGAACGACCCACCCCACTTTCGGGAATATGCTCGTCATTTGAACGTCTCCGCATTTGATGCGAACCAGTCGCATTCTTTATTATCGTCACATGTTGTGTTGCTTACCGACCGATTGCAAGAGCAATGCCCCATGCCGACAGTCAGACGTTGCGACGGTTGTCGTCATAATGTGCACCAACTCATGGTTTCGGACCAGGGGAAACCCCGGTGGGGAAGACTCCCCGGTTCCGCTCGGATACGCTCTGGCGCTCGACCGCCGGCTCCTGTAGGAAAGTCGGAATATCCCCGCTGGAGAGACTGGCCATGCCACCCAAGAAGAATCCGCTGAAACTGAACCCCCTGCAGCTCAAGACTTTGACCTTGCTGCAGGAGCTCGCCCGTCATCCGGAACTGGCGACGCCGGATCCGGAAACCGGCGAAATCCTTCTGTCGCAGATTCCGCACCCGCATGGCGACCATTTCCATATCGGCGCCAGAGTGGTCGCCGCCCGGGACGCGACCGGACTGCACAACCCCGCCGTCTGGCTGGCGCTCGAACGCAAAAGCCTGGTCAAGGGGTCCTATCCCTACGCGCTGCGCCTGACGGCGGACGGTCAGGCCTACGACACGGGTCTGGCCGAACAGATCCTGCACGGGGGCGATCATTAGAGCCGGCGCCAGCCACCCTTTTCCGCAGCAAGGCTTGAGAAACATGGCGAAAAAAGATTCGGATGAAAAACCCTCCGACGAGGTCATCCATTCCCTGAGCGTTCCCAAAATGGCGCGCCTTCTGGAAAAAGCGGGATTCGTCGTACAGGTCTTGCGATCCGAGGACGGCAAGCCGGCCGTCCGCTTCATGAAGCTGGGCGTCGATGCGATGGCTTTGTTTTTCGGCGCGGTCGAGGCCGATCATTATCCGATCGTCGTGCTCAATGCGCTCCTGACCGGCGTCATGCCGGCCGAGCGCATCAACGCGCTGAATTCCCGCGGTATTTTGCCGAAAATCTATGGGACCGACAGCAACACCATGGTCGAGCTCTGCATCCCGCTGGAAGCCGGACTGACCGGCGAAGCCGTGGCCTATTACATCCGGGCCTTCGAGGTTCTGTTGAACAATCTTTGACAATGACGGGGGAGTCTAAAGCGCATCCTCCTCGGCCAATCCGTGCAAATCCGTTGATATCCGTTTCATCCGTGTTTTCATAAAAATTCGCCGAAGGGTACGACTCCACCGACTTAGACAAAGGGGTATTAAGACGCGATGTTCGGGGGTGTATGGAAGGCGTCCTACGGCCGCATTGTTCTGTATCTGCTGGCGGGCGTGGCGGCGTTCCGGATCGGCGCGGCGCTTTGCACGGCGGGCGAAGGCGATGTTATTACCGTGTGGGGCGACCGCGACCTGTGGCGCGCTTTGACTTTCGGTCCGTCGTGGCCGACCTCCGGGCCGGAGATCAACGGCGGCCTGCGCCCCCCCGGCGGCGCCTTCTATTTCCTACTTCGCGGCATCCTGGCCATCCAGCCCAGCCTGCACGCGGCCAGTATCGGCATGTTCGCCCTTTTCGCCGCCTCGGTCGGGCTGCTGGGACTGATCGTCGGCCGCGAGATGACGCCGCGCGTCGGCGTCCTGGCCGCCGTCGTCCTGGCCGGCTCTCCGATGCTGGGACAGGTCCTGCAGGTGTGGAATCCCGGATATCTGCTGTTCTTCGCCACGCTGGCGACGCTCTTTGGCTATCGCTACGTGAAGAACGGACGGGCGCCGGCCTTGGGAATCGCCGCCGCGGCCGTCGCCATCGGCCTGCAAATCCATCTGCAGATGTTCCAATTGGCGGTCGCCCTGGCGATCGCCATGCTGGTCCGCCGTCCGGGCTGGACCTGGCGCCATGGCCTGGCCGTCGTCCTGGGGTTGGGCTTGCCTTATCTGCCGGCGATGCTCGGCGGCGAGCTGCATCTTCTCGCCGCGGCCGCCACCGTCCCGGCCGGAGCCGTCGACAATTACGTGCTGTGGGAATTCCATCCCCTGGAAAAAGCCCAACTGATTTACGGACTGCTGGGGGGCACCCCGGTGTCGACCGGCCCCGACGCCGGCGGCCGGCTGGCCATTCCGGCGATGCTCGGGGATCTGCTGGCGGCCCTGCTGAGCCTGGGCTTCTGCGGCTGGGCGATCGGATCCATCGGTCGTTTGCGGATTGGCCGCGAAGGCGTGTCCGCCCGGACCGGCCAGCCGCTCGGCGTCTTCGCCCTGATCATGGCGGTTTATCTTCTGGTCGGCCTGGGCTCGACCGTCAATGCCCGGCATATGGTCGCCGCCTGGCCGGCGATAGCCGTCATGACCGCCGTGGCCGCCGATGCCGTCCTGCGCCGCCTCGCCTCGTGGCGACGCCGGCGGCTGGCCGTGGCCGGTTGCGCCGTCCTGCTTTGCGGCCTGGCGGTCCGTCCGCTCGCCCTCGGCGCGATTTCGCTGCAGGCGCCGGTGTTCTCCTTGGGATCGGCCGCGGCGCAGGCTGAAATCGCCGCCACGGCGAAATCGGCCTTTTACGCCGACCACGAGGCCTTCGACGCGCATGCCGCCTTGTTCTGGCGGCCGGAATCGCGGGCATGGCAACTGATCCAGGAGGGCGTGTCGGGGCAAATGACCTTCATCTACCACACCACGCCGGCCGGTCTGGTCGGCAGCGACCGCGCGGAGTGCCTGGCCATCGTGGAGAAAGACCAGATGACCGGCGGCGACGTGCGGGCCGAATTGGCCAAATCGCCGGCCTTCGCCGGCCTTGCCCCCGTTTTCGCGCCGATGGCGGCCGAGAGCGCCCATTTCGCCTATTTTCCCTATGTCACCGCCGATGGCAACTGCCTGAAAAGCTTCCCCAACGCCTATATTCCGACCCGCTTCGAAACCGCCTATCTGCCGACGGGCGCCGCGGCGGGGGCGACGCAATCCTCCGACGCCGCGCAATTCGTCGCCGCCCTGCCGGGGCAGATCTTCCCCCTCGGCCTCGAACTGCGGCGCAGCGGGACCGACTATCGGGCCGTCCTGCACGGGCGTCTGCTGCGCGGTTATACCGGGCTGTATTTCGCGACCATCCTCAATCCGGTGCTTTGCCTGGCGGGCGACACCGGCGTCCGCGTGGTGCCGGTCGGTCGCTTGACCGTCGGTTCGCCGCAACGCGGCAGTCTGGCGCCCTGGCAATCGCCGCATTTCGCCCTGCCGGACGGCCGCTATCGGCTGTGGCTGGTCGGACGCAACGGCAAAAGCCCGCAAGCCATCCAGATCCCGCTGGGTCTCGTCGACCTCCCCGGCATGCACGCCGAAGTTCCGGCGGCCGGGGAAGCCGCGCCGCCGGTCGGCTGTCCGGTCCCGATCCTGGCGTCGTCCGGCGGGGCCGGCTGATGATGCGCCGCCCTTCCGAGCCCCGCCGCGCCGTCACGGCCTATTTCGACGAACGCGCCCCGAATTACCGCGCCGCCACCGGCCACGGTCCGTGGGCCTGGCTGCGCCGCCGCGAGGCCGAGGCCGTCCTGGCCCTGGCCGGCGAGATGAGCGGACTGTCCGCCCTCGACCTCGGCTGCGGGGCCGGATTTTATACCGATCTCCTGGTCGCCCGGGGAGCCCGGCCGGTGGTCGCCGTCGATGCGTCGCAATCCATGCTGGCCGAAATCACCGACCCGCGCATCAGCACCATGATGGGCGACGCGGCGACGGTGGTCCTCGATCGGCGCTTCGACCGCATCCTTCTCGCCGGCATGCTGGAATTCGTCGCCGATGCCGCGGCCGTCCTCGTCAATGCGCGCCGCCATCTGGCCGACGGCGGCAGGATCGTCGTCCTTTTGCCGCCCGACACGGCGGCCAGCCGATTCTACCGCCTGTTCCACCGCAGCCACGGCGTGGACATCCACCTGTTCGATCCGCCGGGCATCGAGGCGCTGGCCGCCACCGCCGGATTGCGCCAGACGGCGCGACGTTCCGTCTGGCCCCTGGCGCTGGTTTGCGCCCTGGAAGCCCGATGACGGCGCGTATTCTTTTTTTGGTCAATGGGCTGGGGTTGGGCAATTCCACCCGGTGCCACGCCGTCATCCAGCATCTGGCCGCCGCCGGCGCCGCGGTCGAGGTGGTGACCTCCGACAACGGCTTGTGGTTTTTCGCCGACAAGCCCGAGGTGGCCGGCGTCACGCCGATCCCCTCGCTTCATTACGGCTCCGACCGGGGACGCATCAGCATCCTGCGCACCCTCGGCCAAGCCGGGCGGATGTGGTCCACACTGCGGCAGGCGACCGCGACGCTGTCCGAGGTCATCGCCCGTTTCCGGCCGCAGGCGGTGGTGGCCGATTCGGTCTATGCCCTGGGTCCGGTCCGCCGGGCCGGCCTGCCCCTGGCGGCGCTCAACAATGCCGACATGGTGGTCCGCGGCATGGCCCGTTTCGGCGACCGCCCGGCCGGCCTGCTGCCGCAATTCCTGTTCGTCGAAATGGGCGACTATCTGCACCATCGGATCCGGCCGGATCTGGTCATCAGCCCCCGGCTGGACCCGCATGACGGGGTGGAAACGGCGCGCCTGCGGGCCGTCGGCCCCATCGTTCGCCGGGAATGCCATGCCACGGCCCACGACGCCGGCCCGCCGGCCCGGGTGGTCATCATGCTGTCCGGATCGGTGTTCGGCAGTCCGGTCGCCTTGCGCCGCCGTCACCGCGGTCTGCGGATCGACATCGTCGGACGGCCGGCGCCCGAAGGCGTGCCGCCGACCGAGGGCGTCGCCTATCACGGCAAGCTGCGCGACTCCCTGTCCTTGATACGCCAAGCCGACCTGCTGGTGGTCAACGGCGGATTCAGCGCGGTCAGCGAGGCTCTGGTGTTGCGGAAACCGATGGTGGTGATTCCGGTGCCCCGTCACGCCGAGCAATGGATCAACGGCCGCACCATCCGCCACCTCGGGGTCGGCCTGATCGGCTCCGAGGAGCATCTGGAAGACGCCATGGAGGAGGCCCTGGCGCGTATCGGCGCGCTGCGCGCCGCCTATGACGCCCTGCCGCCGGCCCGCGACGGGGCGGCCGAGGCGGCGGAAATGATCCTGGCGCTGGCGGCGAGGCGGGGGGCGTCATGACGGACAGGTCTCCGTGGATCGGAGGGTTTTGGAGAACACGGACGGACACGGACGGCCACGGATGGATACGGACAGGAACAAGCGCCGCAGGCATTCTTGCGTGTTTTCGTCCGCCTCCCCCTGATCGGAATGAACCGGGCCCGCGGCGCTTATCCGTGTGTGTCCGTGGCTGTCCGTGTCCGTCCGTGTTCGTCGATACCCTCCCCGCGCCGCGGACGTTCGGAACCCGAACACCATGACGGCGCCCTGGCGGTTCCTGCGCTACAGCTGGGTGGCGCTGATCTCGGCGGGCAGCGATTGGCTGATCTTTTCCGGCCTGGTGTCGCTGGTCGGCCTGGCCCATCTGCCAAGCCTGATGGTCGCCCGGGTGGTCGGCGGTCTGGTGTCCTTCCTGGCCAACCGCCACTGGACCTGGGGGGCGCATCGGCAGGTCGCGGTGACCCGGCAGGGACGGCGTTTCCTGGTTCTTTACGGCTTTTCCTATGCTCTGGCCGTCGGCCTGTTCAGCCTGCTGGTCGACGGCCTGGGTATCCGGCCGTATCCCGGCAAACTGGCCACCGACGTCGCCTGTTTCCTGATCAATTTCGTCGTCATGAATGTCTATGTCTTCCATCGCCGCGAGGGTCTGAGCCGAGTCCTCCGGCGCGTCAGAGGCCATCGGCTGCCGGAGGGCCCGTCATGACCGAGCGGACGAACGTCGATCCCAAAAGCTTTTGGAACGCCAAGATCCTGGGCTGGGAAGACAGCCGATACGGCGCCGCGGCGCCCACCCTGGTCGAGCGCGTCGCCGGCGGCGTGTCGACCTCGCTCCGCTTCCGGCTGGAGGCGGCGGTCACCCTGCTGGCCCCCCACCTGCCCGGCCGCCGCCTGGTCGAGCTCGGCTGCGGATCGGGTTTGCTGGCCGAGCGGCTGATGACCCTCGGGGCGGCCAGCTATCAGGGATTCGACATTTCGGACCGGGCCATCGCCCGGGCCCGGCAACGCCTGGCCGCTGTCCCGCTGGCCGACCGCATGGCCTTCGACGTCGCGGCCGTCGGCGATCTGGGGCCGCAGGGCGACGCCCTGGTCTTCTCGCTCGGGCTGTTCGATTGGCTGTCTTCGGCCGACATCGCCCATGTGTTTTCCATCGGCCGTCACGGCCGCTATTTTCACGCCGTGGCGGAACTGCGGCGGCGATCGATCGAGCAATTGATCCACCGCGCCTATGTCCATTTTTCCTATGGCCGCCGTACCGGCTATGCGCCGCGGTATCATTCGATGGCCGAGATCGACGGCTTGCTGGAACAGGCCGGCCGGCCGCCGGCCCAGGTCTATCGGCACGCGCGCATGCGCTTCGGGATTTTCGTCACCGACCTGGATCGGGCGGCATCACGCTAAAAGGGCCCAAGACGCGACAATTCGTCGATGAGGCGGGTTTCGAACGCCCGGACGACGTCGGTCCGGCCATCCGCCGAGGGCGCGGCGTTCCGCAGAAGGTCGCGGGTGCGAGCCCGGGCGGCGGGATCGCGGCAGTCTTCGGCCATCCGCACGGCGATCGATATATAGTCCTCCGGCGTCGACGCAATGGTGCTCGTCCGGCCGATCTGCCGGAGCAGTCCGGCCGCCAGGCGCTGGCGCAGGAACTCGCCTTCCAGGGTGACCACGGGAATACCCCGATGGACGGCCTGCCAGGCGGTGGTGTATCCGGAGAACGCCGGACAGTCGAGATAGACGTCCATCCGGTCGAGCAGGCCGTGGAACTTGGCGCGGGGCAGCGTCGGGATCATGCGCAGGTGGGCCTTCGCATCCAGCCCCTCGGCGTGGAAGGCCGCCGCAAGGCGATCGAGAAGCTTCTGGCCGGCCCACGGATATCGAAAGAGATCGATGAGCCAGATTTCGCAGGGCTGCGCCCGTTTGGCGATTTTGGCAAACAACCGGTCATGGGCCGGGTCGAATTTGAACAAGGCCTGGCAGACGAGGAAACGCACGGGCCGCGGTGCGGCGTCGTCGTTCTCCAGTTCCGGAAATCCCGGCGGCTCGGCGGACGCCGGGATCGGCCGGGTACAGACGCCGGTGCCGGGCAGTCGGACCAGCCTTTCCCGATAATGGCTTTCGGCGGCCGGGCCCTCCAATGCCTCGCCGGAAAAGAACAGGTCGATGCTCGGCAGACCCGAGGTGAGCGGGCTTCCCCAACTGGTCGCCTGCAGCGGGGCCAACCGCCGGGCGGCGAGGGAATAGCTGGGGCCGTCCATGCCGACCTCGGGATAGAAAAGGACGTCGGGGCGATCGTCCTCGATCAGCCGCGACCATGCTTCAAGCGGCATCGGCCCCTGGACGAATCGGTCGGCCCGCGATTTCGCCCAGGCGGTCTCGTCATCCGTCAGCGCCGAGGTGTGGTAGATCGTCACCTCGAACCGCGTCCGGTCCAGGTGGTCGACGAGACCGCGCACATTCACGTCCCAGACCGAATGGCGGCGGACATGGGCGCTGACGATCGCCAGGCGGATGCGTCCCTCGCGGTCCCGCCTTATGGGACGACGGTCGGCCACGGACCCCGAGATGGCCGCGGCAAGATCGCCGAGGCGAGACAAGGGGGAACACAGATTGCCGGGGCGATAGCCAAGATAGAACGGGTAAAATTGCCCGATCGCCTTTCCCGCGCTCTCCGGGTGACGACGCGCCCAGCCGTCGAGATCCGCCAATTTCTGCGCGTAACTGTCGACCGCACCGAGGCTTGCCACGGTCGTGTCGGCGATAATCGGCAAGACGGCGCCGGCCTCGCCGCAGCGGGCCAACCCATGATCGGGGTCGATGACCAGGCAGCGCCGATAGGCTGCGAGGGCTTCGTCGACCTTCCCGGCTTCGTACAGCGCCAGGCCAAGATTGGCGTAGACATCGGCATAATCGGGGGTGAGTTCGATCGCCCGGCGATAATGGACGATCGCCTCGGGCGCCCGTCCGAGCACCCGCAGCGCGGCGCCGAGGTTGTTGTGGGCGATGGAATAGGCCGGCTTGCGATCAAGGGCCCGGCGGAAGCAACCGGCCGCCTCTTCGAAATGTCCCAGTTCCTTCAGCACGCCGCCCAGATTGTTGTGCGCTTCGGGAATCCCCGGCCTGAGATCGATGGCCTTGCGGTAGGAAACGATCGATTCGTCCAGCCGGCCCAGTTCTCTCAGCGTGTTGGCGAGGTTGTAGTGGGCATCGAAGGCGCCCGCGTCGAGGACGATGGCCCGGCGGAAGCAGTCGGCGGCTTCGGCCGGCGCCCCTCGCGCCTTCAGGGCCGTGCCCAAATTCACATGGTAGGCGGCGATCCCGCCGTCGATGGCGATGGCCTGGCCGATCAGATCGACGGCGACGGCGTGCCGTTTCGTCATGGAGGCGACGACGCCGAGCAGATTGAGGCTGTCGGCATGCCGCGGATCCATCGCCAGGATATCGCGGTAGAGCCGTTCCGCCTGAGCCAGATTCCCGTCCCGATGACAGGCGAGGGCCTGGACGAACAGGCGGTCCACAACGACGTTCGCCCTCGGCGCCGAGACACCGTTGCCGTTCCGCTGCGCCCGGCGTTGCTTGCGATTCATCCGGCTGTCCGATCGACCGAGAGTGACGAGCCCGCTAGAGCTAACCGATCATCGGGCCGCCCCGCAAGCCGCCCGTAAAAAAAAACGGGCCGGAGCTTGCGGCCCCGGCCCGGAAACGATGGTTCGTTCGGCGAGCCCGCAGGCTCGCCGAACCGCGGTTCCTTAGAACTTCATGCGCACGTCGGTGTAGAGGCTGTGAACACGATAGCTGTTCTGGGACTCGCCCGAGGACATGCCGGCAAGGGTGCCCGTGTTGCTCAGCACCACGGGGCTCCAGCCATAGGCCCAGTCGTTGTCCTTGTACATGTCGAAGCCATAGCCGGCCAGCAGCGTGATATTGCTCGCCAGCTGGTATTCGCCGTGGAGCTTCACGCTGTGCATCGAAGAGGTGATGCTGGGCAGGCTGACGTTGGGCTGGCTGTAGGCCTGGCCCGGAGCGACGACGCCGTCGAACATGCCGTAGCCGATATCGCCGTAGCTGAAGGTGTAGTCGGTGCCCAGTTTCAGGCGGTCGGTAACCTTCCAGTCGCCGGAGAGACCGACGGTATGGACGCTGTTGTTGGTCGCCGCGCTGTAACCGATACCGTTGATGTTGGCGGGCGCGCCGTTGCCCTGGTTGTTGTAGTAGATCTCTTCATAGTTATAGAAGAGATGGGTCGAGATGCTCTTGGTCGGGCTGAAGGAGACGTCCGGCCCGACGTTGGTGTTGTAGTCGCGCGTCGTGCCGGTCACATTGACCGGATAGTGATAAGCGTGCGCCTCATACTTGCCGTTCACGCCCAGGTCCCACGCCTCGGCCGGCATATAGTCGGCCCGGAACTTGACCCTGTCCGCGGTCATCGGAGCCTGGTAGAAGGCGCCCGAGTCCATGCCGGCTTTAGGCTCCGGCGTCTCCAGGAACGAGAACTGGCCGGAACGGACGCTGTGCTCGTAGCCCACCGAGGTGTTGAGGTTGTGGATGGAGCTGTTGGCCAGCTTGGCCGACACGGTGCTCTCGCCGGAATGACCGACCCAGTAACCCACGCCGCTGGTCGCGCCGAAGGTCCCGTCGCCGATGTCGCGATGGACGTCCTCATAGGTATAGCCCACCGTCAGCTTGGTGTCGGGCAGAACCTTGTAACCGGCTTCCGCCCCGGCCTTCTGCTTCGTCCAGCTCTGCTCGACGACGTTGTAGAGGGACGTCGAAGTGGTGGCCGGATGCCCCGCCCCATAGAACGACTGCGTGCCGTCGCCGCTCTCGCGGCCGTCGATTCCATAGAACGCCCGGACATCGAGGCCCGCGATGGGCCGCGAGGTCACCGAGACATTGCCGTCATAGGTTCTGGCCATCAGTCCGCTCAAGGCGCCGTTGACCGCGTTCACGGCGGGCGTGTTGGTCATCGTGGCAAAGGACGGGACCAGCGAGTCGTCGGCCATTTCCAGGCCATAACGGAAGTTGGCGTTGAGCCGCGTGGTCTGCGTGAGGTTGTAACCCACCATGCCCGTCAC
>JAATGN010000190.1 GCA_015654615.1 Rhodospirillales bacterium | reverse complement strand
TGTCGGCCAATCCCAAACGCCGCTCGGCCTCGGAAAGAAGCATCACGCCGCCGTCCGAGGTGAGCCGGCCACCATCGAAGGCGGCGATCACTTTCTTGCGGCAAACGGCTGGAAACTGGAACGGCAGCAAGGTATCGTCGGGCATGGCGGGTGTGGCGCTTTCAGCTGCGGCAAAGATATTGTCTCGATAACAAAATCTTATGCTATTTCAGCAGTTTACGCTACATCCGCCTGCTAAAATCCCTGACGTCATGAATAAGAGCGGTTAGCAACTCGGCAGCGCGGTCCCACCAGTACATGACGAAATCGGCCGAAGGATTGATCTGAGGGTTCACTCGCCAAAGTGCCTCGGCATACCCAGTCTCAAGCCGACCGCGAATGTCTTTGCCGCCGATGAACGGAGGATTTCCGACAATGAAGTCCGCTGCCGGCCAGTCCGGCCGGGCAGCGTTCGGAAAGACGTAAATTTCCTGGCCCTGCTGATCGGCCTCAGGCCGCCCGAAGCCATCTCGCTTCAGCCGGGGTTCCGGGTAACCAGTCCAGGTGAGAAGCGCATCCTTCTCGTGAACATGATCACTGCTGCCGAGCACCGGTTCCGGTGGTGCAGACGAACGCGTTCTCAGATGCCATTGGATATAGCCGATCCACAGGACAAGTTCCGCAATCTCGACGGCGCGCCTGTTCAGTTCCATTCCGAAAAACTGCTCCGGTTTTACCGAAATATTCGTGACGCGAGCAAGACCTTCGTCACCGCCGATGTCGTGCAAAAGCTTAAGAGCTTCGCCTTCGAGCTGTTTCATTCGGCGCAACGCGACGTAAAGAAAATTTCCCGTGCCGCAGGCCGGATCGAGCACCCGTACCGATGAAAGATGCTTCAAGAAATCTTCGATCTCACGGAGGGCCTGGGCTTTCGTGCCCTCACGGAAGGCTCGCTCCGCAGCGGATTGGGCCTCAACCCAGTCTTGGGTGAGCGGCTCGATGATGGTGGCGTCGACGACAAGTTGTACATAGGCACGGGGGGTATAATGCGCTCCAAGCCGCCTCCGTTCGGCGGGATCCAAGGCCTGTTCGAACAGGCTTCCGAAGATTGCAAGTTCCAGGTCCCGCCAATCGGCACTGGATGTGTCGCGCAACAGTCGAATTTCATCGACCGTCAAGGGTAGCGCGACGGCGTTCTTGAAGAGCTTTCCGTTGAAACGAAGCAGTTTTTCGCCTATTCCGGGCGAATATTCACCTCGGTCCATGCGTTGCCAAAGGTCATCGATCTCGAAAGTGAATCGTCCTGGATCATCAAGGCATCTGCTCAGCAGATCCGTAAATCCTTTCTTCCGTAAAAGGCCCACATCCTCGACGAACATGGTAAACAGACAACGCATCAGGAAAACGGCGACGTGCCGTGCGTTGAAGCCGCGACTTTCAAGGGCTTTCGATATCGTGGACAGTTGTCCCGCGATCTCGCGGGTTACCTTGGCTGTTTGTTGCGCTGGATCCAGAGAATGCGGCTCTTCCCACACATCGCGAAGGAGCTTTCGCGTCCCGGCATCGGTAAGTTGCTCCAACTCAATTCGAAAGCCGTGCGCGTCCGGGAATTGAGCGTAGTGTCGGCCATACCCGGAGAAATCGGCGTAGAGTTCGATCACGCGTCCCACATCGCAGACGATGATGAAAGGCGGGTATGGATGATCCAGCGGGAGCCTGGTGGCATATCCCTCGGCCTGTCTTCGAGCCTGAATCATCAGATGATCAAGGACCCCAGGATTCGAGTTTGTATCGTTTCCGGTCAAAGAAAACAGATCGCCTTGGTCGGCGGGTGTGGCCTTCCTGTTCCCGCGTTGCCGACTTTGCTTGGCTTCAAGGATGAAATGCCCGCGCTTGTAGAGATCGATCCGACCGGTCGTTTCAATTTTGCCATCCGGCAATCGATGCTCCACGCGTCGCTCGAAGACGTAATCGTTGAACTCGTGAGAAGCCCCGGCGGGGTCCGGATGTGACACGCCGAGCACATCGCAGAGCTCCATCAGGAAGAGAGAATAATTGGCGCGCTCTTGCCCTCCTTCCCTGTGAGACCAGCGAGATATGAACCGCTCCACGTCTTCGCCGGTATTCTGATGTTCGTTGCCCAATGCGACCTGCCATATCACTTATTATGGATATGCGATGCACAGCAACGTTTGTGCCATTTTTGGTTGTATGATAAGATATACTAAATCCCGTAGGTATAAGAAGATTGGTATCAATAACTTGATGATTGAGCGGGCCGGGCACAGCGGGACTATCAGTGAAGGACAGAATGGGTAGGCAATATTTTCTATGTGCCACCCAACTCTCGTATTATTCGTGCGCATCCGTTCGGACGCCTTCACGGCGCTTCTGTCGCAACAGGTGACGCTGCCGAAGATCGGCGGCTGCAACGCATGGCGGCCGCTGGAAAGCTCCAGAAGCTGCACGCTGGTCTGGAAGTCCTGAAGGGGCTTAGCCAACCGTTCGTCAAGGCCGTGTTGTGCCGTTGTGGCTTGGCGCTTGATACCGTTTTATGGTATCACTAGATATGATCGGTAAACACCGGAAAACCCTGGAAGCCGTCTTTGCCGATCCCGTCCGGGCAAATGTTCCGTGGGTCGAGGTGGAGGCGTTGTTCCTTGCCATCGGGGCGGATGTGTCGGAAGGCCGAGGATCGCGGGTACGGGTAAGCCTGAATGGCGTTGACGCCGTGTTCCACCGCCCCCACCCACAAAAGGAAACGGACAAGGGCGCGTTGAAGTCGGTACGACGGTTCTTGAAGGAAGCGGGAGTAACAGCATGACGACCATGACCCATGAGGGCTATGTGGCGACGGTGGAACTGGACGAAGACGCCGGTTTGTTCCATGGCGAGGTGATCAATACTCGCGACGTGCTGACCTTCCAGGGCCGCACTCTGGACGAACTGCGCGCCGCCTTCGCCGACACCATCGCCGATTATGTGGACTGGTGCCGGGAGCGCGGCAAGGAACCGGAGCGACCCTATTCGGGGAATTTCACCGTGCGTCTGTCGCCCGAGTTACACCGTCGCGTCGCCACCGCTGCCGCACGATCCGGCAAGAGCGTCAATGGCTTCGTCGCCGAGACATTGGAGCATGTGGCGTGACGAAGGCCCAAAGTTTGACCTGGGTCTCATCAATCGAAACCATGACCTTGCATATGATCGACAGAAAAAACAAAATAATGTCCATTGTATATGATAGATTGATTGTAAATTGTATTCCAATAGTGATCGATGAGACTGTATAAGGATGGTTCAAAAAAGAATTTTACCTTATAACATCCCCTTGATTTCATCTCCTGATCGATTTGTCATTCTCCTGACGTCAACGCCGGGAACCAGATGGGGAATATGAATATCCGACCAGGATAACCAGTCTTTGGTCCCGACAGGCCGTTGGCATGATCCGGTGATGAGGGCTTGTTGGTAAATAGATGAGTCGTCGATGTGTTTTTATCGGTTTTGGGGATCAGATGAACATCCAAAGAACTCGGGATCACCGTTGGCGAAGTTCACGGAAAACATTGGCTTCGTCTGCCCGGATATCCCGGATAATTTCGCGTAGTTCGGCAACACGACCAGCATTCTCGGGCTGCTTAAGGCGAACCGAATCGACCACAAACCCTTTGGTGGCGAACTGCACCAGTTTTTCGGTAGCCCATCGCCGAAAGAGGGTGGCCTGAGCCGATGACACGCGATATCCGACTGAGATTACCATATCGAGGCTGTACAGAGTGACCGGCCGGGCGGCACCGGCAATTTGCATTTTTTGCAAATTGCCCTCTCCCGCGAGTTCTCCGTCTTCGATCACGTTTGCAATATGCCGCGAAACAACCGACACATCACGGCCGAACAGTTCGGCAATTTGCGCCTGAGTCATCCATAGCGTTTCGCCGGCATTAATGAATGTCGAGACGTAGACCTTTGTCGGTGCCATAGATCAAGAAGCGGTCACCGGTCTTCTCGTCCTCGTGAAGAACCACGGGCAATAATCACCCTAGATCGCCCCAGCGATCACCGGGCCAAAGCGCGACCTATCGACCTGGTGGCCGATCATGACGCAAATTTTTGCCGATTGCTTCCGGCCTGCTTCCGGAAACCAAAAGGGCCTCGCCGTTACCGGCGAAGCCCTTGTCTTGGTTGGTGGAGCCAGACGGGATCGAACCGTCGACCTCTACAATGCCATTGTAGCGCTCTCCCAGCTGAGCTATGGCCCCGAATTCCGGGGCGCGGCCGAAGGTGCCGCGCAGGTGCGGGAACATAGGGATTCCGAAGGGACCGCGCAAGCAAAAAAAACAGGCTTGCGCCGCTCTTCTTCGAGACCCCGTTTAGAGTTCGTTTTCCAGATCCTCGTCGATATGTTCCATGACCTCGGCCATGTCGTCGTCGTCCTCGCCCAAGTCGGACGCATCTTCGATCAGGCCGCTTTCGTCTTCTTCGCTTTCGTCGCCGGACGCCACGGCGCCCTCTTCTTCTTCCTCGATCACCTCGAGCTCTTCTCCAGCCTCGTCGAGATCGACCACCACCGCGTCACGGACGACGGGCGCCACCTTGGGTTCGGCGGCAGGCGCCGATTGCCGCCGCGATTTGAACGTCACCTCGGGTTCGACGGTCGCTCCGCATTTCGGGCAGAGAATCGGCGAACGCCCCAAATCGTAGAAGCGGGCGCTGCAGCTCTGGCAGGTGCGTTTCACACCCCATTCCGGTTTTGCCACCCGTGTCCTCCTTGAAACTCGCTCATTGTAATGCTGTCGGGCCATTTGCCACGTAACCCAGGCCGTGTCAAAACGAAAAATCGACGAGGCTCCTTCGGCGATTGTCGCCGAAGGACGCCGGGGACCCTACCTTGCCGTCGCCGCCTGTGGTAGGAAGCCCTATTCCATCGGTCCCGATCAGCGAAAGCACCTCTGCCCATGTCGCCTAAGTCGTTGATATCCCTCGCCGCCGCCCCGCTTGCCGGACAAGCGCGCGTTCCCGGCGACAAATCCATCTCGCATCGCGCCCTGATGCTCGGCGCCTTGGCCATCGGCCAAAGCAGCATCGAAGGTTTGTTGGAGGGCGAGGACGTTTTGCGCACCGCCGCGGCCATGCGGGCCCTGGGGGCCGAAGTGACGCGCCGGGACGACGGGTGCTGGACGCTGTTCGGCCGCGGCGTCGGCGGGCTGGCCGAACCGGAGGACGTCCTCGACATGGGCAATGCCGGAACCGGGGCGCGCCTGTTGATGGGCCTGCTGGCCAGCCATCCCTTCACCTCGGTGTTCACCGGCGACGCCTCCCTGCGCTCGCGGCCGATGCGCCGCGTCACCGATCCCTTGAGCCGCATGGGCGCCGGCTTCGTCGGCCGTTCCGGCGGGCGTCTGCCGATGGCGGTCATCGGCACCGCCTCGCCCATTCCCATTTCCTACGAACTTCCGATGCCGTCGGCCCAGGTCAAGTCGGCGGTGCTGCTGGCCGGCCTCAACACGCCCGGCACCACCACGGTGATCGAGCGCGAGGCGACCCGCGACCATACCGAATTGATGCTGACCGGGTTCGGCGCGACGCTGACGGTCGAGTCCCTGCCCAACGGGACGCGGGCGATTTCGCTCATCGGGCAGCCCGAACTGACCGGCCGCACCATCAAGGTGCCGGCCGATCCGTCTTCGGCGGCCTTCCCGGTGGTCGCCGGCCTGCTGGTCGGCGGATCGACCATCACGGTGAACGCCGTCGGCACCAATCCGTTGCGCGGCGGCCTTTACCGGACGCTGCTGGAAATGGGGGCCGACATCACCTTCGTCAACGCCCGCGTCGAAGCCGGCGAGCCGGTGGCCGACCTGCTGGTGCGCGCCTCGGACCTTTCCGGCGTCGACGTGCCGCCGGATCGCGCTCCGTCGATGATCGACGAATATCCGATCCTGGCGGTGGCCGCCGCCTTCGCCCGCGGCACCACCCGCATGCGCGGCCTGGCCGAACTGCGGGTGAAGGAAAGCGACCGCCTAGCCGCCATGGCGCAGGGACTGCAGGCCGCCGGCGTCCGGCTGAGCGTCGAGGGCGACGATCTGATCGTCGAGGGGGACGGCGCGCCGCCCGAAGGCGGGGTGACCATCGCGGTCAATCTCGACCATCGCATCGCCATGTCCTTCCTGGTCATGGGCATGGCGGCGCGCCGGCCGATCAAGATCGACGACGCCAGCGCCATCGACACCAGCTTTCCCGGCTTCGCCGCCTTGATGAACGGCCTGGGGGCGCGGATTTCCCAGGCTGCGGAGGCGAAGTGATGGCCGGTTCATTCACCACGGAGACACCGAGACGCAGAGCAGACACAGAGAAAAAATTGTGTGGTGCTGCTGCAAGGATACCGTTTCTCGGTGCAATCTCCGTGTCTCGGTGCCTCTGTGGTTTAGCCGTGCAGAGCTTCAGATGATCGTCGCCGTCGACGGGCCGGCGGCGGCCGGCAAGGGGACGCTGGCCAAGCGGCTGGCCGAGCACTTCGGTCTCGACTATCTCGATACGGGGTCCCTTTATCGCGCCGTCGGCATGGCGGTGCTGCGGTCGGGCGGCGATCCGTCCGACGCCGCGGCCGCCGAAAGGGCGGCCCGCCAGCTCGATCCGGCCGGTCTCTGCGACCCCGCCCTGCGCGGCGAGCAGGCCGGCGACGCGGCGTCGAAAGTGGCGGCGATTCCCGCCGTCCGCACCGCTCTGCTCGATTTCCAGCGCAGCTACGCCGCCCGCCCGTCCGGCGCCGTGCTCGACGGCCGCGACATCGGGACCGTGGTCTGTCCCCAGGCCGATGTGAAGCTTTTCATAACCGCCAGTTTGGAAAGGCGGGCCGAGCGGCGCTTGAAAGAGTTGCTTGACAAGGGAGTCTCGGCTATAGGAGAGCGCGTCCTTCAGGAGATGAGGGACCGCGACGCGCGGGATAGCGCGCGAAGCGTGGCTCCGCTGGTTCCCGCCGCCGACGCGGTGCTGTTGGATACCTCCGAGCTGGATGCGGATGCGGCCTTTGCCGCCGCCGTACGGATTATTTCCCAGCGTCGCCGCGCCGATTGAGGTCGGTTTTGCGGCAGCGGGGCGGCCGCTCCTCTCGGCGGAGGGAGCGGCTCGAAGTGTTTTCATTTCCGTCGAAGACCGCCGGAGACAACCGGCCGGCCCGTGAAAACGATGCGTGAAAGGATTATTGACTATGACGACTGCCACTGAATTTGCGGCGACGGAAGACTTTGCCGCCTTGCTGGACGAGACGTTCGGCGAAGCCGGAGCCTTCGAGGGCTCCGTGGTGAAAGGTCTCGTCGTCGAAATCGACGGCGACTTCGCGGTGATCGACGTCGGACTGAAGTCCGAAGGACGCATCCCGCTCAAAGAATTCGGAATTCCCGGTCAGCCCAACAAGATCGTCGTCGGCGACAACGTCGAGGTCTTCCTCGATCGCGTCGAAAACGCGATGGGCGAAGCGGTTCTCTCGCGCGACAAGGCGCGCCGCGAAGAATCCTGGACCAAGTTGGAACGCGCGTTCGAAGACAAGCTGCGCGTCACCGGCGGCATCTTCGGCCGCGTCAAAGGCGGCTTCACCGTCGACCTCGACGGCGCCGTCCCCTTCTTGCCCGGCATCCAAGTCGGCATCCGCACCGTGTGCG
>JAATGN010000417.1 GCA_015654615.1 Rhodospirillales bacterium | reverse complement strand
GCGGCAGCCTGGGCAACTTCGACAACAGCGGCAGCCTCAGCGGATCGTCTTACGCCATCTACAGCGCCGGCACGCTGGGAACGCTCACCAACAGCGGCCTCATCGCCGGCAATATCTATTCCGCCGGCAACCTGAGCGTCGCCGGCGGCGCCGCCGGCACCGTCGGCACCCTGACCGGCTTGGCCGGCAGCCTCGGCACGCTGACCGCCGCGGGCGTCGTCTTCGCCTCGGGCGGCCTGCTGCTCAACGACAATATCGCGGTGGGCGGCGGCACGGTAAGCAACAGCGGCGCCTCCGTCACCATCGCCACCATCGTCAACATCACCGGCAACTACAGCCAGTCCTCGGGGACCCTGTCGCTGGGCGGCACCGGCGAGCTGGTGGTTTCCGGCAACGCGGCCCTGACCGGCGGCACCATCGTCGGCAGCCTGTCCGGCGCCGGCAATTACCTCGCCGGAAGCGGCTCGACCCTGATCGGCGCCAGTTCGGGCAGCTACGGCGGCGCCACCGTCCTCTACAGCACGCCCACCGGCCTCGCCACCACCATCGACACCGGCGGCGGCACCAGCCTGGTGGCCCGGTATCTGAACGACTATGTCGGCGGCAGCCTGGCCAGCCTGGCCAACACCGGCACCATCAATTCGACCTACGGCCTTTACGTGGCCGCCGGCGGCAGCCTGGGCAACTTCGACAACAGCGGCAGCCTCAGCGGATCGTCTTACGCCATCTACAGCGCCGGCACGCTGGGAACGCTCACCAACAGCGGCCTCATCGCCGGCAATATCTATTCCGCCGGCACCCTGGCCGTCGCCGGCGGCAGTTCCGGCGCCGTCGGCACCCTGACCGGCTCGGGCGGCAGCCTCGGCACGCTGACCGCCGCCAATGTGACTTTCGGCAGCGGCGTCCTGCTGCTCGACGACAATATCGTCGTCGGCGGCGGTTCCGGCTCGGCGATCAATTCCGCCCGCCTGCAAGTGAACCGGCCGGTGTCGATCAACGGCAATTATGTCCAGACGGCCGGCGGATCGGCCTTGATGATCGGCGTGACCTCCCCCACCAGCTATGGCCAACTGGTGGTTTCCGGCAACGCCACCCTCGGCAACAGCGCCATCACCCTGACGGCGCTGGGCGGCGCGAATTCCCTGGCCGGGCACGATTATACGATCGTCTCCGCCGGCAGCCTGTCGGCCGACGCCGCGAGTCTGACCGTCACCGCGCCCAGCGGCCTCAGCGACACGGTCGCCATCACCGGCAGCACCCTGATCGTCACCTTGAATGCCGGCGGCGCCACGACGGCCCCCTCCGGCAGCTGGACGGCGAAAGGCCTGCAGGCGGGTGGCGGCGCCGTGCCCATCGGAGCGGTGCTGGACGCCCTGGCCGGCAATCCCGACTACAGCACGCTGCTGAGCGAGTTGCAGGCCTTACCGGCCGCGGCGCAAAACAAGGCCCTGAAGCAGTTGGGCGCGTCTCGATTGGTCCCGCAAGTCAATGTGGCGGCGGTGGTGGTGCAACCGGTGGCGAATGCGGTGGGCAGCCGACAGGTCGCCCTCCTGGACGGCGCCGGCAAGGCCGCCGGCTCGGAAACGGCGCGGACCGGGGTGTGGGGACAGGTCCTGGGCGGACAGGCCATCCGCGATACCCGGACCTCTGCCGACGGCTATTCGGCGACCTCGTTCGGCCTGATGGTCGGCGCCGACACCCATGTGACCGACGACGTGGTGGCCGGACTGGGCTTCAGCTGGCTGCGCGCCGACGCCAACGGCAAGGGCGACGCGGCCAATCAGAGCACCACCCTCGACAGCTATCAGCTGACCGCCTACGGCGCCTGGCGCCCCGGCCAGGGACCGCTGCACTTCCAGGCGCAGGTCGGGGCCGGTTTCAATCAATACGACCAGAAACGGACCGTCGACTTTCAGGGGGCAACCGCCGGCGCCCAATACGACGGCCGCCAGTATCAAGCCAAGGTGGGGGCCGGTTACGACCTGCCGGCCGGCTTCGGCATGACGGCCACGCCGCAGGCCAGTTTGCAGGCGGTGCGGGTGGAGAACGACGCCTATCACGAAACCGGCGCCGGCAGCCGGCTCGACCAGACGGTCGGGCGGCTGGGCTTCAACGCGCTGGAAAGCGAAATGGGCGCCCGCTTGAGCAGCCCCGAGGTGAGGACCGGCTGGGGCTGGCTGAACGGCGATCTGCAAGCGGGCTGGGTGCATGAATTCACTCAGACCGCCATCGCCACCTCGGCGACCATGGGGGGCCAGGGGTACCTCAGCACCACCGGGCGCACCGCCGCCGACGGCGCGCGGATCGGCGTCGGGCTCGACCTGCATGCCAGCGACGCCCTCGCTGTGCGGGTGGAATATCAGGCCGACCTGCGTCCGGATTATCGTGGCCAGACCGGGCTTCTGAAAGTCCGCTATGATTTCTGAGCGACAAGGCCCCGTTGCTCAAGGCCGATAATCTCGACTTTTGGCGAAGCAAACCGGACCGGCCGGGGGTTTGTTCCGTTGCCTCCGCTCCCCGATCGACCGGAAGCGGACTTCGGATATTTTGAACCACCAAGGCACCAAGGCGGCGGAGTGCGCCGCAGGCATTCTCCCGTCCTTCCATCGGCGGTCGGCGGGATGGCCGGACGAATGCCTGCGGCGCGAACTTGCGACCGCTCATTGTTTGGCATTCCGAAAAGCGCCTTGGTGCCTTGGTGTCTTGGTGGTTCAAAAAACCTCGATGAGGTCGAACCGGACTGCTTCGTTTTGCTCGTAATGACGGCGGCTACCGGCGGTTGCCTACCGGTTGTAGGTCAGCACCGCTTCGCGCTTTTCCTTGAAATGGACGGCGATCTCCTGAGCCAGGGCCGTATCCATGGGCACGCCGAAGCGTTCGGCCTTGTCCAGCAGTTCGGACGCCGGCAGGTTGGAGAGGGAGGCGAGCCCGGCGTTGGCCAGAGCGGTGACTCGCTGGGTAAGGGCCTTGTCGGCGGCCTGCCGGAGCCAATTGTCGCGGATCGACCCCGGCTGGTAACCGGCGGCCTCGACGCTCGGCCGGCCGGCGGCATCCATGACGCTGATCGCCATCGCCATGGCGATGTCGGCCAGGATCAGATGGAATTGCTGATTTTTGGTGATGTCCAAGGAGATGGATCCTTCCTCACAGCGGCGTGATGCCGTGTTCCTGATAGATTTCGTCCTGGGCCTGCTTGAATTCGAGCAAGGTGAATTCGAAGCCGTTTTCCTTGAGAAAGGCCCAGTTGGCGGCTTCGTCTTCGCAGTCGTTGACCGTCCGGCGGAAGGCTTCGTCCGCACGCATACGGGTGATGTAGTCCTTGGCGGATCGAACGGACATGGGCGGATCTCCACTCCAAGCGCGGCCGGCGGGTTGTCCCGCCGGCCCGGGCGACGTCTGTCAGGCGACCGAGGCAGCCTTGCCGATGATCGACTCGTCTTCCTTTTTCATGATGCCGAATTCCATCAGCAGCTCTTCCAGCTCTTCCATGGTGATCGGCGTCGGGATGGTGCCCTTGCCGCCGTTCTCATGGATCTTCTTGGCCAGTTGGCGGTATTCGTCGGCCTGTGGGGAATTGGGCGCATATTCGATAGTGGTCATGCGCCGCAGTTCGGCGTGCTGCACGGAATTGTCGCGCGGCACGAAGTGGATCAGCTTGGAGTTCAGCTTGGCGGCCAGGGCCTCGGTCAGGTCCAGTTCCTTGTCGGTCTGG
>JAATGN010000349.1 GCA_015654615.1 Rhodospirillales bacterium | reverse complement strand
TTATGTGGTGGCCATTCGCGCCGCCCAGCTCGGTCTCAGGACGGCCTGCGTCGAAAAGCGCGGCAGCCTGGGCGGCACCTGCCTCAATGTCGGCTGCATTCCGTCGAAGGCGCTGTTGCAGTCCTCGCATCATTTCGAGGAGGCCACCCACCATTTCGCCGAACATGGCATCAAGCTGGGCTCGGTCGAGCTCGATCTCGCCACCATGATGGCCCGCAAGCAGAAGGTGGTTTCGGACAACACCAAGGGCATCGAATTCCTCTTCAAGAAGCACAAGATCGCCTATCTGGTCGGGGCGGGCCGCATCGCGGCGGCCGGCAAGGTCGAAGTGACCGGCAAGGACGGCACGCAGACGGTGAGCGCGAAGAGCATCGTCATCGCCACCGGCTCGGATGTGACGCCGTTGCCCGGTGTCGCCATCGACGAGGCGCAGATCGTGTCCTCCACCGGCGCTTTGGAATTGCCCAAGGTGCCCGGGCATCTGGTGGTGATCGGCGCCGGCGTCATCGGTCTCGAACTCGGCTCGGTGTGGCGGCGCCTGGGGTCGGAGGTCACCGTGGTGGAATTCCTCGACCGCGCGCTGCCGCTGCACGACGGCGAGATTTCCAAGCAGGCGCAGCGCATCCTCGAGCGCCAAGGCCTGAAGTTCCGGCTGGGCACCAAGGTCACTGCCGCCAAGACCGGAGCAGGCGGCGTCACCCTGACGCTGGAGCCGGCGAAAGGCGGCGATACGGCAGAACTCGCCGCCGACGTCGTGCTGGTCGCCATCGGCCGGCGGCCCTATGTCGACGGCCTGGGCGCCAGGGAGGCCGGCGTCGAGATCGACGCCCGCGGTTTCGTCAAGGTCGACAACCATTTCCGCACCAGCGTGCCGGGCATCTATGCGATCGGCGACGTGATCGGCGGCGTCATGCTGGCCCACAAGGCCGAGGAGGAAGGCGCCGCCCTGGCCGAACTGCTGGCCGGGCAGGCCGGACATGTGAATTACGACGCCATTCCCGGCGTCGTCTATACCTGGCCGGAGGTCGCCAATGTCGGCAAGACCGAGGAGCAGTTGAAGGCCGAAGGCGTCGCCTACAAGGTCGGAAAATTCCCCTTCACCGCCAACGGACGGGCCCGCGCCAACGGCGACACCGATGGCTTCGTCAAATTCCTCGCCGACGCCAAGACCGACAAGGTGCTGGGCTGCCACATCATCGGACCGGCCGCCGGCGATCTCATCGCCGAGGTGGTCCTGGGAATGGAGTTCTCGGCGGCGGCCGAGGATATCGCCCGGACCTCGCATGCCCATCCGTCGCTCGCCGAGGCGGTCAAGGAAGCCGCGCTGGCCGTCGATGGCCGGCCGATCCATATCTGATCCGGACCCGGGACCTGCTTCGGGGGCCGGATGCCTTTCGGTAACACGGATGACGCGGATGGGCAGGGATGAACACGGATGTGCCGCAGGCCATCGTCGAGCGTGTTCGGAGCCATGAGGGCCGTGGTCGCAATGCCTGCGGCGCGGTCTTGTCTGTGTTCATCCGTTTTTATCCATGTTCATCTGTGGTCTCATGACATATCGCCGGTGCCTGAGAGATCGGGCGTTTCCGTGACCTCGGACATCATTCCGTCCATTTTTTCCGCTACTGCCGGAGGTTGGAGGCCGTGAACCGCCCCGTGCTGATCCTGTGCGCGGCGGAAGGTTTGACCCTGATCGGCGTTTTCGCCTTCCCGGCCCTGTTGCCCACCTTCCAGGCCGAATGGGGACTGAGCAACGCCCAGGCGGGATGGATTGCCGGGGTCTATTTCCTGGGATACGCCTTGGCCGTGCCGACGCTTTCCAGCCTGACCGACCGTGTCGATGCAAGGTCCGTATTCCTGGGCGGAGCCGTCGTCTGCGCGCTGGCGGCCGGCGGATTCGCCTGGCTGGCCGAAGGATGGGCCAGCGCCATGATCTTTCGTTTCCTGGGCGGCGTCGGCCTGGCCGGGGTCTATATGCCCGGCCTGAAAGCGCTGGTCGACCGCGAGCGGGGCGCGGCGCAGGTGCGGGCCATGTCCTACTACACGGCCTGCTTCAGCCTGGGAACCATGCTCTCCTTTCTGCTGATCGGCGAAGTGGCGCGGCATTTCGGCTGGCGAGCCGCGTTCGTCTGTGCCGGGCTGACGGCCTTGAGCGGCGCCGGGCTGGCGGCCGCCTTGGCGCCGGTGCCTCCCGAAACCATGGAGGCGCCCGGCGGCCTGCTCGACTTTCGCCCGGTTCTGAGAAACCGCGCCGCCATGGGCTATATCTTGGGTTATGTCTGCCACATGTGGGAGTTGTTCACCTTCCGGGCCTGGATGGTGGCTTTTCTGGCCTTCGCGCAAAGCCGTGGCGCCGGTGGGGTCGGCTGGCAGCCGACCACCGTGGCGACCGTTTGTTCCGCCGTGGCGATGGCCGCCAGTTTGGCCGGCGCCGATCTGGCATTGCGCTTCGATCGTCGCCATCTCTGTACTGCCGCCATGCTGGCTTCGGGCGGAATGGCCTTGTCGCTGGGTGGTTGCCTCGTGTTGCCCTATGGTGTGACGGTGATCGCTGCCGTGCTTTATACGGCCCTGGTACAACTGGATTCGGCGGCTTTGACCACCGGAGCCATGTTGTCGGCCGATCCGGCGCGCCGCGGCGCCACCGTCGCCCTGCATTCCTTGCTGGGTTTTTCGTCGGCTTTCTTCGGCCCCCTGGCCCAAGGAGCGCTGCTCGATGGTTTTGGAGGATCTGGGCAAGTGCGTTCCTGGGTGATTGCCTTCGCGCTGATGGGCCTCGTCGGTTTGCTGGGGCCGCTGGCCCTGGCCTGGGGACGGCCGGCCCGCCCCGTGGCGGAGACCGGCCGGTGAAACTGCCGCGGTCGACGCGCCCATGGACGGAATTGCGCCGCCGCCGGCGCCTTCGCGTCTTCGTCCGGCGCTTCAGCCTGGTGGGGTCGGGGGCGTCTTTGATGATGCTGGGAGTCTTGACCGTCCCGACCCCGGTGCCGATCGGCTTCGTGCTTTTCGCCGTCGGGCTTTATCTGGTGGCGCGCGGCTCGAAGCGGGCGCGGCGCTCGGTCAAGCATCTTCGCCGCCATGTGCCGCTTCTCTCGCGCGGATTGAACACCATCAAGCATCGCCTGCCGCCCCGTCTGCAGGCCTTTATCGAGCACAGCGACCCGGGCGTCTGAGTCGGGTTGTCATCCTTGTCGGAATTTGGCCGGACCTGAGTCCAGCCCCTATTCGGCGGCCGCGGACAGCAGGATAAGGCGGCCGATCAATTCGGCCTTGGTCGATGCATGCTGGATGTCGTAACCAACAGGTTCCCCGTCCTCACCGTAATCGAGCATCACGTTCGGCTCGGTCTCGACCGTCCGTTTCGACGGAAGCGGACGGACCTCGATATAAAGGCTATCGGTACTGGGGTCGTAGCTTGTCTTCATGGCGCAAAGCTTTCATCCGGGAAAGCATTGTGGACAGTCTCACCGTCCGACAATAGCACGACGCGCAAATAGCCGCCGAGGGTTTCCGAATGACCATATAGGCGAATTCGGCCATCGGACTGGACGAAACGGGCTTCCGGTCGTGCGATGCTTCGTCTGATTTCAATGGGGTCGAGATCGGGGCGACGCGGCATGACGTCAAATGCGAAATAGCGCGTACGCCAGAACGGCGGGGGAGAAAAACGAGCCGGTTCAGTCACATGCAGGCCTCTTTGTTGACGCTTGGATTGGCGGGCTCAAGCCGTCAGTCCTCATGCTCCAGACTCTTCGCCCGCGGATGGGCATCGCGATAGACGGCGGCCAGCTTTCCGGCGTCGACTTCGGTGTAGCGCTGGGTGGTCGACAGCGAGGCGTGGCCCAGCAATTCCTGGATCGTCCGCAGATCGCCGCCGCCGGAGAGCAGATGGGTGGCGAAGCTGTGGCGCAGGGCGTGCGGCGTCGCCGTCTCGGGCAGCCCGAGCAGCGCCCGGACACGCCGCATCTGCCGCTGCACGACGCCGGGATTGAGCCTTTTGCCGCGGGCTCCGACGAACAGCGGGGCGGAGGGCGCCCCGGCATAGGGACATTGCCCGAGATAGAGCGCCACGGCCTCCACCACCGCCGGCAGCAGGGGCACGAGTCGCTGCTTCTGCCCCTTGCCGGTGATCGTCATGACCTCGCCCGACGGCGCGTCGCCGCGGTTCAGCGCCAGGGCCTCGCCCAAACGCAAGCCGCAGCCGTAGAGCAAGGTGAAGAGGGCGGTATCGCGGGCCGCCATCCAGGGTTCGTCCTGCAGATCCGCCGCGCTGCCGATGGTCTCCAGAGCCTCGTCGGCGGCCAGGGGCTTCGGCAGGGCCCGGGGCGGCCGGGGCGACCGCACGGTCTTGAGGGCCGGATTGTGGAGCAACTGGTTGCGATCGAGATAGCGGAAGAAACTGCGCAGCGACGACATCGCGCGCGCCATCGAGGTCCGGCCCAGCCCGTCGGACGACCGATGGGCGAGAAAGCTGCGGAAATCGGCCGGTTTGAGGGTGGCGAGGTCGGCAAGGCGAGGTTCGTTCCCCAGATGCCCGGACAGGAATCCGAGGAAGGCGGCCAAATCGCGTCCATAACCGTCGAGAGTGTGCGCCGAGGCCCGGCGTTCGTTGGCCAGCCAGGCCCGCCAAGCGGCCAGGGCCGCTTGGAGCGGGGCGTCGCCCAGAAAGGGGATCAGGCCGCCGGCCACCAGCGCAGAACGCAATCCTCGACGACCCGCGCGAGGAACCCCAGCAATTCGGTGCCCTGGCCGCCGTGGAATCCCCGCTCGTTGCGCGAACCCATGGCCAGCAGGCCGCTCGGCAGATCCCTGGGGCTCAGACGCACCAGAGCGTAGGAGGCGACCAGACCGGCCCCATCGCCGAAAACGACGGGATCGCCGACCGCCGACGAACGCAACATGACGTCGCCGGCCCCCAGGGTCTGTTCCAGGAGGCCGGCGGGAAGGGTCTGGATGCCCGGTATCGAGGGCAATGACGGGTCGCCTTCTTCGAATCCGATGGTGGCGATGTCGACGTCGAGCAAGGTGGGCAGATCTTCCGCCACGACGCGGGCCAGGCCGCCCATGCTGCCGGCTTCCAGGATGGCGAGCGCCGCTTCGTGCGTGCGCGTCTGCGTCGACATGTTGCTGCGCGAGGTGGTGATCAGATGCTCGGCGCAGCCCCGCAGATGCTCCATCTCCTCCCGCAGGCGGCTGATCACATGCTGCTGCAGGTCGACCACCGGACCGCCGTTGAAGCGCGACGGCGGGGACAGCTTGCCCAGGAGATCGGGGTGGTCGAGCAGGAAATTCGGATGCCCCTGCAGATAGGCGACCACTTGCTCGTCGCTGGCCGGAGGCTGTGAGGGGGTGTCGGCCGTCTCGCTCTTGCGCGCCATATCAGCGTCCCCGGCCTTGGTGGACGCCGAAAGGCCGCTCCGCATGCGGACCATGGCAACCATCGGCGATATCCGGGTCTCGAGAAAAAAAAGTCATTCTGTTAATCACAGTCCTTACGGCCAAGCAGGTGCCGACTGGTGGTCCGGCGGCACGGCGGTTAGAGTGTAGACCATGCTCTTCCCGACTGCCAATTTCCAAGCGCAATTTTCCGTCGTCTCGTTCCACCCCGGTGATGCGGTGGCCGTGCTGCTTCCTTTGCCGCTGGCCGGATCCTACGATTACACGGTCGGCCCCGGCCAGCGGCTGGCGGCGGGCGATTTCGTCCAGGTGCCCCTGGGGCGGCGCCAGGTGTGCGGCGTCGTCTGGGGCGAAGCGAGCGGCGCCGTGGCGGCCGAAAAGCGCCGATCGGTCGATCGGGCGCTGGATCTTCCGCCGTTGCCGCTGGCGTCGCGGAAACTGGTCGATTGGGTCGCCGCCTATACCCTGTCGCCGCCCGGCGCGGTCCTCAGGATGGTCATGAGCGTCCCGGCCGCCCTCGAACCCATGCCGCCCGATCCCGTCGCCTTCGTCGCCGCCGCGCCGCCGCCGGCGCTGAAAATGACCGAAGCCCGTCGCCGGGTGCTGGCCGCCGCCCGGCAACCGATGCCTGCCGCCGAATTGGCGCGCCAGGCCGGGGTCGGAACGTCGGTGATCAAGGGACTGGCCGATGCCGGGGCGCTCCATCGGATCGCCCGGCCGCGTCCGGTGGCGGGGGCCCTGGCCGATTGGCGCCGGGCCGGCTTTCCCCTGTCCGACGACCAGGCGGCCGCCGCCGCCGGCCTGCGGGCCAAACTCGCCGGCGATTTTTCCGTCACCTTGCTGGAAGGGGTGACGGGGTCGGGCAAGACCGAGGTTTATTTCGAAGCGGTGGCGGAGGCCCTGGCGCAAGGCCGCCAGGTTCTGGTCCTGTTGCCCGAGATCGCCCTGTCGGCGCAATGGCTGGCGCGTTTCGAGCGCCGCTTCGGCGCTCCGCCGCTCGAATGGCATTCGGAATTGGGCCAGGCCTCCCGGCGGGAGGCCTGGCGGGCCGTCGCCGAAGGCCGGTCCAGGGTGGTGGTGGGGGCTCGGTCGGCCTTGTTCCTGCCCTTTCCCAACCTCGGCCTGATCATCGTCGACGAAGAACATGACGGCTCGTTCAAGCAGGAAGACGGCGTGATCTATCATGCCCGCGACATGGCCGTGGTCCGCGCCCGCCTCGGCGGCCTGCCGATCATCCTGGCTTCGGCGACGCCGTCGCTGGAAACGCAGGTCAATGTCGAGGCCGGGCGCTATGAAAGGACGCATCTGCCGCTGCGCCACGGCGGCGCGGAGATGCCGGATCTGGCGGTGATCGACATGCGCCGCCACGCCCCGCCCCGCCAGTCCTGGCTGTCGCCGCCGCTGGTGGCCGCGGTGGAGGAGGCCCTGGCGTCGGGCGAGCAGGCGATGCTGTTCCTCAATCGCCGGGGTTACGCCCCGCTCACCCTTTGCCGCGGTTGCGGTTTTCGCCTGCAATGCCCGCATTGCACGGCCTGGCTGGTCGAGCATCGCCTGGCCGGACGGTTGCAATGTCATCACTGCGGCTATCTTTCGCCGAAGCCATCCGTCTGTCCCCAGTGTCAGGCCGAGGACAGTTTCGCGGCTTGCGGGCCGGGGGTCGAACGCCTGGCCGAAGAAGTGGCCGCCAAATTTCCCGCCGCCCGGACCCGGATCATGGCCAGCGATACCTTGAGCGGCCCCCGGGCGGCCGGCGAATTGATCGAAAGCATGGAGCGGCGCGAAATCGATCTGCTGATCGGCACGCAAGTGGTGGCCAAGGGGCATCATTTTCCCCTGCTGACGCTGGTGGGCGTGGTCGATGCCGACCTCGGCCTGGCCGGCGGCGATCTGCGGGCGGCCGAGCGGACCTTCCAATTGCTGTCGCAGGTGGCCGGCCGGGCCGGCCGGGCCGCCCACAAGGGTCGCGTCCTGCTGCAGACCTACCAGCCCGAGGACAAGGTGATGCGGGCCCTGGTCTCCGGCGACGCGGAACAGTTCTACCGGGCCGAGGCGGAGGACCGGCGCGCCGCCGGCATGCCGCCGTTCGGCAAGCTGGTGGCCTTGATCGTCTCCGGTCCCGATCCGGGGCAGGTCGATCGCGTCGCCGCGCAGTTGGCGCGCCTGGCGCCGCGCGATGCCGAAATCGAGGTTCTGGGGCCGGCCCCGGCGCCGCTCGCCCTGCTGCGCGGCCGCCACCGGAAACGCCTGTTGCTGAAGGCGTCGCGCTCGATCCGGGTCCAGGGCGTGGTCCGCCAATGGCTTGCGCAGCTTCACCCGCCGAACGGCGTGCGAATCCAAGTCGACGTGGATCCCTACAGCTTCGTTTGAACGAGCGGTCGAGGACGGGCCGGCCGCCGTCCGATATGGGGCTGGGAAGGGCGATGGGCGGCGTGGCGGGACCGGGCGCGGGGGAGATCGCCAGGAAAATCGAACCCCCGCTGATCCGGAGTCGTCTTGCCAGCCATCACTCGATATGCTAGTTAACCCACGCATTGCTGGGGGACTTTTGTCCGCTGCGCGATATTAATCAATAAATTCAATAGTTTTCGACCACCCTTGTAATTCGTTGCGGCAATGGATGGGGACCAAATCAAGTGTCATCCGAAGTCACTGGTTCAATCGCCGAACGTTATTCCGCGGCTCTGTTCGAATTGGCCGATCAGCAGTCTTGTTTGGATGCGGTCGCCGAGGACCTCAAAGGCCTGAAGGGACTGATCGCCGAGAGCGAGGATCTGCGCCGATTGTTGAAAAGCCCGGTGTTGAGCCGGTCCGAGCAGCAGAAGGCGATCGAGGCCCTGGCGGAACGGGCTCGATTGAGCCCCCTGACAAAAAATTTTCTCGGAGTGGTGGCGAAGAATCGCCGTCTGTTCGCCGTTGACGGCATGATCGCCGCCTATCTGGCGCGACTTGCCGCCAAGCGGGGCGAGGTGACGGCCGAGGTGGCTTCCGCCGTGCCGCTGGCCGGGACGCAAATCGGGGCGATCGAAACCGCCCTCAAGAAGGTCGTTGGCAGCAACATCACCTTGGACGTCACCGTCGATCCCGGCCTGCTTGGCGGCCTGATCGTGAAGGTCGGCTCACGTATGGTGGACGGCTCGCTCAGGACCAAGCTGCAACATCTACAGCTCGCTATGAAAGGGGTTGGGTGATGGAAATCCGCGCCGCGGAAATCTCCGCTATCCTGAAGGAACAGATCGCCAGTTTCGGCACCGAGGCGGAAGTCGCCGAGGTCGGCCAGGTGCTTTCCGTCGGTGACGGTATCGCCCGCGTTTACGGCCTGGATAAGGTCCAGGCCGGTGAGATGGTCGAATTTCCCGGCGGCATCAAGGGGATGGCGCTGAATCTCGAGGCCGACAATGTCGGCGTGGTGATCTTCGGCGATGACCGCACCATCCGGGAGGGCGATACGGTCAAGCGGACCGGCGCCATCGTCGAGGTGCCGGTCGGAAAGGGACTCCTGGGCCGCGTCGTCGACGCGCTGGGCAATCCGATCGACGGCAAGGGGCCGATCGTCGCCGACAAGCTGTCGCGCGTCGACGTCAAGGCGCCGGGCATCATTCCGCGGAAATCGGTGCATGAGCCGATGTCGACCGGCATCAAGGCGATCGACGCCCTGATCCCCATCGGCCGCGGCCAGCGCGAATTGGTGATCGGCGACCGCCAGACCGGCAAGACGGCCATCCTCATCGACACCATCCTCAATCAGAAGCGCTTCAACCAGAGCGAAGACGAGGCGCAGAAGCTTTATTGCATCTATGTCGCCATCGGCCAGAAGCGTTCGACCGTCGCCCAGCTGGTCAAGACCCTGACCGACAATGGCGCCATGGACTATTCCATCATCGTCGCCGCCACCGCCTCCGAGCCGGCGCCCCTGCAATATCTGGCGCCCTATGCCGGCTGCGCCATGGGCGAGTATTTCCGCGACAACGGCATGCATGCCCTGATCGTCTATGACGATCTTTCCAAGCAGGCGGTGTCCTACCGCCAGATGTCGCTTCTGCTGCGCCGTCCGCCGGGACGCGAGGCCTATCCGGGCGACGTTTTCTATCTGCATTCCCGCCTGCTCGAACGGGCCGCCAAGATGGGCGACGCCGCCGGCGCCGGCTCGCTGACCGCGCTGCCCGTCGTCGAGACGCAGGCCAACGACGTTTCGGCCTATATCCCGACCAATGTGATTTCGATCACCGACGGCCAGATCTTTCTCGAGACCGAGCTCTTCTACAAGGGCATCCGTCCGGCGGTGAACGTCGGGCTGTCGGTGTCGCGCGGCGGCTCCGCCGCCCAGATCAAGGCGATGAAGCAGATCGCCGGTTCGATCAAGCTGGAGCTAGCCCAATACCGCGAAATGGCCTCCTTCGCCCAATTTTCCTCGGACCTCGATCCGGCGACGCAGAAGCTGCTGAACCGCGGCGCCCGTCTGACCGAACTTCTGAAGCAGCCGCAATACCAGCCGATGGCCACCGAGGACGAAGTGGTCTCGCTCTATGCCGGCGTCCGCGGTTATCTCGACAAGCTGGCGGTGGCCGATGTCGGCCGCTTCGAGGCGGCCTTGCTGAACGAGCTGCATGCCAAGCATGCCGATATTCTGCAAACCATCGTCAAGGACAAGCAGATTACGGCGGCGACCGAGGAAAAGCTCAAGGCCTTCCTCGACGCCTTCTCGAAGACCTTCGTCTGATCGCGGGGCGGTAAGGTCATGGCCAGTCTCAAGGATCTCAGGCTCCGGATCGCCAGCGTCAAATCGACGCGCAAGATCACCGCGGCCATGAAGATGGTGGCGGCGTCCAAGCTGCGCCGCGCCCAGGCCGCCGCCGAGCAGGCCCGGCCCTATGCGACGCGCATGGAACGCATGCTGGGCAATCTGGCCAGCAGCCTGGCCGGTCAGGGCGGCGCGCCGAAATTGCTGGCCGGGACCGGCCGCGACCTTGTCCATCTGGTCGTCGTCGCCACCTCGGACCGCGGCTTGTGCGGCGGCTTCAACGGCTCGGTGGTGCGTTCGACGCGGGCCCTGGTGAGCGATCTGCAGGGCAGCGGAAAGACGGTCAAGCTGATGATCATCGGGCGCAAGGGCCGCGATCAGTTGAAGCGCGGTTTGGGGCAGACGTTCGTCGAGACCTATGACAACATC
>JAATGN010000444.1 GCA_015654615.1 Rhodospirillales bacterium | reverse complement strand
GCTTCCTTGGCGAACATTTCGACCATGCGGCCGATCTTTTCGCGCTTGCCGCGGGTGGAATTGAGGATGGAGGCGCCCTTGGTCAGCACGCCCGAATAGACGCGGATGAAGGTCAGGGCGCCGTAGACATCGTTGATGACCTTGAAGGCCAGGGCCGAGAAGGGTTCGTCATCCGAGCAGAGGCGCTCGCCGATCGGCTCGCCGTCCGCATCCACGGTCTTGATGGCCGGTACGTCGGTGGGGGCGGGCAGCAGATCGACGACGGCGTCGAGGACCTGCTGAACACCCTTGTTCTTGTAGGACGAGCCGCACAGAACCGGGGTGAAGGACGAGTTCAGCGTACCCTTGCGGAGCGCGCGGCGAAGAATGTCGGCGGAGGGAACGGTGCCGTCGGTGAGGAAGGCTTCCATCGCCTCCTCGTCCTGCTCCAGCGCGGTGTCCACCAACTCGGTCCGGTAGGCGGCGACATTGGCCAGAATCTCGCGGTCTTCCGACACGGTGATGTTCAGCTTGTCGGCCAGATCGTCGGTGACGTCGAGGGTCTGCCACTGGGCGTCCTTGTCGTCCGAATCCCAGACGAGGGCCTTCATCTCGACCAGATCGATCATGCCCTTGAAATTGTCTTCCGAGCCCAGGGGCAGTTGGATCGGCAGGGGCCGCGCGCCCAGGCGGGTCCGGATCATCTCGACGCAGCGTTTGAAGTTGGCGCCGCTGCGGTCCATCTTATTGACGTAGCAGATGCGCGGGACGCTGTAATTGTCGGCCAGGCGCCAGTTGGTTTCCGACTGCGGCTCGACACCGGCCACCCCGTCGAACACCACCACGGCGCCATCGAGCACGCGCAAGGAACGGTTCACCTCGATGGTGAAGTCGACGTGGCCGGGGGTGTCGATGACGTTGATCTTCTTGCCGCGCCAGAAGGCCGAAACGGCGGCGCTCTGAATGGTGATGCCGCGCTTCTGTTCCTGCTCGAGATAGTCGGTGGTCGTCGAGGTCTTCAGATCCTTGGTGTCATGAATGTCGATGATGGTGTGCTTGCGCCCCGTGTAATACAGGATGCGCTCCGTGGTGGTCGTTTTGCCGGCATCGACATGAGCAACGATGCCGATATTACGGACATCGGAGAGGGGCGTTTGGCGTGGCATAATATCGTTCCGTTGCAGTTACAGGTTAAGCCGGGGTTCGGCGGCATGGTTCGAGGGCGCCGCCTTCCCCGATGGCGGATCCCATGACCGGAGACCCGACGGAGTTGCGCAGGCGCGGGCGCAAAATGGCATTGAGCGAGAAAAAAAGACACGAGAATTGCATGAAATTATTGATTGCCGTTTGATGCGGCGAAAAATCCGAGCGAATCTGCCGGTCCGAGACCCTGTCGTCATCTGCGATTTCCTGGATCCGGGCAGGCGATCGGAAATCATCGTCCTTTCCGGATCATCTATCTACCCCGAAGTCATTCGCTTCGTCCAGCCACGGTAGCGGCCGGACACCCTGAGTGCATCTGCGATGATCTCTTCATACGCCGATAATCACATAATATTTTTGTGGACATTGGGATGGATGGTGATAATATTCCTATGCATGTCGCCTTGAAGGGGGCGTTGAGAGTCCCCTGCGGCGCATGGTCTTTGGAAAGGCCAACGGGCCTTGTGGCGCTCATGGTGAGATCCTCATTCATGGTCTTGGTCGGGGGCTTCGCCGGATCTCGGGATCGCGGCGAAGCAAACGGAATTCACCTGTCGCCGCCATTACCGGCCTTTCGTCGGCATCAATCATTGGATTACTCGCTTCTCGTCCGATTCCTCGATGACTTGCCTTCGGGTCAGGTCACAGCGGTCGGGGTCGCTCTTGGGGCGGGCAAAGGAACTTGCTCATGAGCAGTCATAGAATAAGGGGGCATGCAACGCGGCGAGCCTTGTCGCATGCTGGTAGACGTGCGGTTTTCCCGCTCGTTCTGGCGATTCTGGCCATCTTCGGCCTCGCGGCGGCCGGGGGCTCCGCCTTTGCCCAGACGGCCCCGGCGGCCGACGCCCAGCCGGCGGCTCCGGGCGCCGGACATGGCTTTCTGATCGACCAGCACGTTGCCCACCACGTCAAATGCGCATCCTGCCACGCGGAGAACCCGCCGGCCAAGGCATCCGAAACGGCCACCTGCGTCAGTTGCCACCAGGACATCGTCTCGTCCAAGGATCCGCAGCCCAATCCCCACCACGCCCATAGCGGACATCTGGGCGACATTCCCTGCGAGAGCTGCCACCACGTCCACAAGGAATCGGTGGTCGCCTGCAACACCTGCCACAACTTCGATATGAAGGCACCCTGAGCCGGCGGGACGCGCGGAAAGTCGAGCCGCATCCGGAAAACGGATGCGACGAATGCTCTGGAACATCGATTGGAAGAGATCAAGATGACATCGAAGTCAAAGATTTCGCGGCGCGACCTGCTGAGGGGCGCCACGGTGACGGGGGCCGCCCTGGCCACGGGCCTTGCCGCTTCGGATGAGGCGCTGGCCAAAAGCGCGCGGCCGATCAAATGGGATCACGAAGTGGACGTCGTCGTCGTCGGAGCGGGAGCGTCCGGATTTCCGGCCGCCATCGTCGCGCGGGAGACGGGGGCATCGGTGATCTTGGTGGAAGCCGAAAATCACATCGGCGGCCACGCCATCCTCAGCGCCGGCAATGTTCCGCTGGGCGGCGGAACGAGCCTGCAAAAGAAATACGGCATCGAGGACTCAGCCGATCTGATCTTCCAGGATCTGACCGACTGGTCGGTGACCGAAGCCAACGGGGCCACCGATTATCGTTACAACGACCGCGAAATCATCCGGGCCTTTGCCGATAACAGTGTCGCGACGTTCGAGTGGCTGACGGCGCACGGCGTCGTCTGGGTCGACAAGATGCCCGACACCCTGGGCGGGGGAGGCGTCGGCAATTCGGCGCCGCGCGAGCATCATGCGGCGATCCGGCATTGGCCGCTGGCGCAAAGCGGAAAGCCCGTCGATGCCGCCTTGCAGACAACCGCCATCGAAGCCTACGGCGGCAACGGTCTTATGCGTTCCCTGGAAGCCGCGGCGCAGAAGGCCGGCGTCCAGATCCTGCTGGAATACAAGATGAAAGCGATCCATCGGCTGAACGGCCGGGTGGTCGGCATCGCCGTGGAGACCAAGGGCAGAACCCTCAACATCCATGCGCGCAAGGCGGTTTTCCTGGGCACCGGCGGTTCGACCGGCAACGTCAACTTCCGCCGCATGTTCGATCCCCGCCTGACCGAAGAATATTGCGGTCTGGCGGGCATGCCCTGGTCCGATCAGGATGCCAGCGGCGAGCTTGCCGCCATGGCCGTCGGCGCCTCCCTGTGGGGTTTGGCCAACGAGGTCGGCGAGTTCGGCTGGACCATCACCAAGCCCGAACAGCTGGGATGCCAATACGGCTACCGCACCCTTCAGTGGCTGCCGGGAAGCGAGGTTTTCGATCGCGCCCGCGCGGCGGGCCTGAGGATCGTCAACTGGCAGGACGCCATCACGGTCAATATGCTGGGACAGCGGTTCTATGACGAGACTGGTTCGCAATTCCGCGGCAACGGTTACAAGTCGATCGATCCCTACACGCCCGGCAGCTATCTCAATGCCAAGAACGCCAAGTACAATCCGGCGAACTGGCTCAACGCAGCCATGGCCGGAATTGGCGACGGCCACAACGGCGGCGGGGCGATCTGGGCCATTTTCGATGCCGAGGCGGTAAAACGGGAAAGATGGATTCCGACTCCGCCGAACGTCGATATCGCCAACGGCTTTTTCTTCCAAGCCGACAGCATCGGCGAACTGGCGAAGAAGATCGAGATGAAATACCAGCGCGTCCCGATGCTCCCGGAAAATCTGGAAGCGACGGTGGCGCGCTACAATTCCTTCGTCGATACGGGGACCGACGAGGATTTCGGCAAACCCAAGCCGCTGTACAAGATCGCCACGCCGCCGTTCTATGCGGCATGGGCAACCCCGGTGATGCACGATACGCGGGCCGGGCTGCGGATCAATGCGCGCTGCCAGGTCGTCGACATGGAAGGCCAGGTGATTCCCGGTCTCTATTGCGGCGGCGAATCCGCCGGTGGTTTCAGCCAGCATGGCTTGGCGCGGGCCTTGTGCCAGGGCTATATCGCCGGCACCTGGGCCGCGCAGGAATCGGCGGCCGGATGAGCCGAAGCGGTAGCGATCTTTGGGTCGGGATCGTCAGTGGCGCCGGCCCCCAAGGGGGGGCGGCGCCCGGCGAGGGACATCAAGAAAAGCCAGAGCGTGATGCCGATTTAAGGCATCGCGCTCTGGCACGGTGAGCCGGCACGCCGGAAAAACGGGGGGGCCGTCGGTCAGGCGTTCGCCGCATCTTTCGGAAGCCGGTCCAGCATGTCTCGAACCTTATCGGGATTGACCGGATAGCCCACGTCGCGAACGACGCTCATCATGGCGTCGATATTCTCGAGTGGCGTTTCCACGGGCAGGCTGCATCCGGACATGACCACGTAACCCTTGGGAGAATCATAGGCGTCGAGAATACATTCCAACGTCTTGCGGCGGACGTCGGTGACCGACCCGGCGTACACGACGCCCGCCGGGTCGACGTTCCCGAGGATTTTTGTTTTGTCGCCGATGGTCCGGCGGCAGTCGCGCAGATCGACCACATTGTCCACGCTGAAACCGCCGACACCGAGATCCGCTATGTCGGTCCATATGCGGGTCGTCGCCCCACAAATATGGATGACGGGCGATTTGCCGTTGCTCTTGATGAAATCCACCAGTTCCTTGAGGTATGGCAGGGAGAATTCCCGGAACGCGGCGGGGCTGACCACGCTGCAGGAGGACATCGGTTCGGAGATGGTCGGGGAAAGGCCTTTTTCGATGGCGGCCTCGGCGTAAGCGAGACATGTTTCCAGGGAAATGCGGCAGAGCCTGTGGAAAGCCTGGGGATTGTGCCGCATCAGCCGAAACGCGTCATCGACCCCGTACAGAAAAAAGGCGTTGGTAAAAGGGCCGACAATGCCCGCCGAGCAGCCGACCTCATCGCCGATGGCGTCCAGGAGATAGTCCATGGACCTGAGAAGGACGGGCAACCGTCCATCCTTGCGGGGGTCGGCCGGCTTGAGGCTGTCTATTTGCGCAATGCCGCCGACGGCCGGGGCCGCAAGATCGACGGTGTGATCCTCGGGATTCGTCACTTTCGAACCCATGGCCTCGGCCCAGGCGAAAAGATCGGTAAAAATCCTCACGCCGTCATACCCGAAGCGCTTGTAAGAGGCGATCTGGGCTTCCGCCAGCACCTTCGGGTCGTTATTGAACTGGGAAATTTTGCAGCCGTATACCCGGGCGGCGCCATTGGCCACATTGGGATTGCACGGCAATCGATCCGCTTGCCGGCCCTGGGCGATGGCGGACGCCCTCGCAAGTGGGGTCATTTCGGTCATAAGGCTATCCTCTCGTCCGTTTATTATCGGCGACCATCTCTGTCGTTCCGGTTCCGGCCTGCCGTGGAATTTTCACCAGGCCGGGAAAGGGGCCCTTGCCGACGTTACGCCGCGCGGCGCGGCGCGGCACGGACAATGGAGCCCTTGCAAATGGGGCGAATCAGCGAAATAAAATAAATCGATAAGTATTCTGGATCGTTCAATAAACGATGCCTATCTACAAATATAATATCAATTTGACATTGCCAGGCATTTTGTGGTGACATCCTTTTTCTCGGTTACTCCAGCCCATAGATTGGGTATCTTGACGAAGATAAGATGATTTATTATTTCACATTATCCTATCTTATGCAAAATTATATTGTCGATGGTAATGTAATATTGATGGCGTCGGGGGCGGAACTTAGCGTTCGCAGATATGCATGTATCGACTGAAAGAGCTGACGATCCGGGCGTCGTCCCACCCTGGGCGGGCGCCTGCCTTGCTTGAGAATGATGCAGACGGCACAGGGGCTTCTGCGGCCACTGCTTCATGGCATCGGCAGAGTCACACAGTGTCGTTCGGGGAAAGACGCGGCGTGGAGGGGCTTGGCTGATGATTCAGCAAGCCGGCGGGGCTGCCGCCGATTTATCAATAGGATGGGCTGTCTGCGGACGGCCGTTGCCGGTCTGGCAACGTACTTGGGACCAAGCGGCAGTTTGCCGTTTTGCTTTGGCTGCCCTTTGCGGGGGCATCCGGCAGGGCCACGCCATCCGGCGCGATAATGCGCCGATGTTCTCCATTCCGGTCGATGTCATTCGTGCCTTCCGGGCCGACATGATCCCCGGAGTTCTCCCGATCAAAATCGCCAATTCCATGCAAGCGCTCCGTCCGGGGCCGGGTGCGGCGGATGACGCTTCGCTTCCTCAACAGAATCCCCCTTGGGTGATTGGTTCATCAAATGACTGAGAACGCCGATCTGACCTGTTCCGATTGCCGTCAAAAGCATTGCTATCGGCAAGACAAGCATTACCCGGAATTCTGCGCCACCGAAGCTCTCGATCCGCAGGAGCGGGAAGAGCTGGTGGCGTTCTACAGCGGGGACAGCCAGGATGCCGCCATCGCCAGGGCGGCGGCGGAAATCGAGGGGCTGTACTATTGCAAGATCAATCGCGTCGAGGAGACCGTGGCTTTTGCCCGACGGATCGGCGCCCGCCGTATCGGCATCGCAACCTGCCTGGGGCTGCTGGAGGAAACCCGCACGCTGGTCAAGATCCTGCGGCTGGCCGGTTTTGAAACCCATACCGCCATGTGCAAGGTGGGATCGGTCGACAAGGCCGAGATCGGCCTGCCGGAAAATCTGAAGATCCAGTGCGACAGCCACGAGGCTTGCTGCAATCCGGTGCTGCAGGCCCGTTTGCTCAACCGCGAGAAGACCGACCTCAACATCATCATGGGGCTGTGCGTCGGCCACGACAGTCTGTTCAGCCGCCATTCCAAGGCGCCGGCCACCACCCTGGTGGTGAAGGACAGGGTCCTGGCCCATAACTCGGTCGCGGCGCTTTACACCACCCATTCCTATGGCGGCCGCGTCCTCGACGAAAAAAGACTGCGCGAGCTTTAGGCCTGCTTGCAGGCGCCGGGGAGGGCGCGAGGCGGTGCCGACAGGTGAGGCCGGGGTCCGGTCGCCATCCGTCGCGGCCGTCGATGCATTTTGATCGTGGGTATTATTCTTATTGGGAGATCATAATGAGGAAAAGTGTACTTGTGGGAGGCTTCGCCGCGGCTCTCCTCGTCGGCAGCCAGGCCTGGGCTGTCGATCCCTTGCGAATCGGCGTGTTGAACGACCAGTCGGGCATTTATGTCGACATGGCCGGACAGGGCTCGGTGATCGCCGCCCAGATGGCGGTGGAAGATTTCGGCGGCAAGGTTCTTGGCCGTCCGATCGAGGTTCTGGCCGGCGACCACCAGAACAAGCCGGATGTCGGGGTGGCCATCGTCAACAAATGGTTCGACCAGGACAAAGTCGATGCGATTTTCGACGTCCCCACCTCGTCGGTCATGTTTCCCGTCCTGGAAGCCAGCCGTCAGAAAAACAAGATCATGATGGTGTCTTCCGGCGGGGCGTCCGACTTCACCGGCAAGTTCTGTTCGAAGATCGGCTTCCATTGGACCTATGACACCTATGCCCTGGCCGTCGGCACCGGCGCGCCGCTGGCCAAGGATGGTCCCTGGTATTTCATTACCGCCGATTACGCCTTCGGCACCGCCCTGGAACGCGATACCACCGACGCCGTGGTGAAGGGCGGCGGCAAGGTTCTCGGCAGCGTGCGAGCGCCACAGGGCACCACCGATTATTCCTCGTATCTGCTGCAGGCCCAGTCCAGCGGCGCGAAGCTGGTCGCCATGGCCAGTTCCGGTCCGGACGAGGTGAACGCCATAAAGCAGGCCCACGAATTCGGCCTGGACAAGGCGGGCATCAAGGTTGCCGGACTTTACCTGCACATTTCCGACATCCACGCCCTCGGCCTGGAAACCGCCCAGGGCCTGATTCTCACCCAGGCCTTCTATTGGGATCTGAACGACGAAACGCGTGCCTGGTCGCGTAAGTTCTATGCCCGCCATCACGCCATGCCGACCATGGTGCAGGCCGGGACCTATTCGGCGGTCCTGCATTATCTGAAAGCGGTGCAGGCGGCCGGAACCGACGATACCGACGCGGTGGCCGGGAAGATCCGGGAACTGCCGGTCAACGACTTCTTCGCCAAGAACGGCAAGGTCCGCGAGGATGGGCGGATGGTGCACGATCTCTATGTCCTTGAAGTCAAGAAACCTTCGGAATCCAAGGAACCCTGGGACTATCTCAAGCTGATCCGCACCATCCCGGGCGATCAGGCTTTCCGTCCCCTGGCCGACGGCGGCTGTCCGTTGGTCAAGAAGTGATCTTTCCGGTTCCCTCCGGCTTGACGGCGGGAGGGAACCGCGACGGGGGGCTCCATTATTTTTAAAAGATCTGTCCAATGAGCGACGAATTTATTCTGGAAACGCGCAACCTTCGGAAGGAGTTCAACGGGTTCGTCGTGATCAACGACGTCAGCCTGAAGGTCGCCCGCCATACGATTCATGCCCTGATCGGACCGAACGGCGCCGGCAAGACGACCTGCTTCAATCTGATAACCCGTTTCGTGCGGCAAAGCGGTGGGTCGATCTGGTTCGATGGACAGGATCTGTCGCACACCGGTCCCGGCGCCCTGCCGCATCTGGGAATCGCCCGAAGCTTTCAGATTTCTTCCATTTTTCCGCATCTGTCGGTTCTGGAAAATGTGCGGCTCAGCCTGCAGGGGCGTCTGGGAAAGTCGTTCAATTTCTGGGGATCGGCGCGCCGCCTTTCACATCTGGACGACGAAGCGATGTCGCATCTGAGATCGGTGGGGCTGGCGGAATTCGCCAAACGCACCGCCCATGAATTGCCTTATGGCCGCAAGCGCGCCCTGGAAATCGCCGCAACCCTTGCTCTCGATCCCCGGCTCCTGCTGCTCGACGAACCCATGGCCGGACTCGGCCGCGAAGATGTCGAGCGGATGGCCGCTCTGGTCCGGCAAGTCGGCGAAGGACGGACCGTGCTGATGGTCGAGCACAATCTGTCCGTGGTCGCCGAACTGTCCGATCGCATCACCGTGCTGCAACGCGGCGACATCCTGGCGGAAGGCTCTTACGAAGAGATTTCGTCCAATCCCTTGGTTGTCGAAGCCTATCTGGGGGGTGGCCATGGCTGAGGCTTGCATCGTTGTTCGGGACCTGCACGCCTTTTACGGCGAGTCTCATGTGCTCCATGGCATGGCGTTCGAGGTCAAGCAGGGGGAGGTGGTCACTTTCCTGGGCCGTAACGGGGCCGGAAAAACCACCACGCTCAAGGCGATGACCGGCTTGCTGAAACAGCGTCAGGGCTCGGTTTCGGTGCATGGACGGGAAACCATCGATTTGCCCTCGCATCGCATCGCCCGGCTCGGGATGGCCCTCTGTCCTGAAGAACGGGGCATTTTCAGCCGGCTGACGGTTCGCGAAAATCTGTTTCTGCCGCCCAAGATCGCTGAAGGAGGCGTGTCGGATGAGGAGATCGCCAGCCTTTTCCCGCATCTGATCGAGCGTGGCGGCAACCAGGGGACGCGCCTTTCCGGAGGCGAACAGCAGATGCTGGCGATCGCCCGCATCCTGCGCACCGGTGCGCGCATCCTGCTGCTGGACGAACCGACCGAAGGATTGGCCCCGGTGATCGTGCAGCAGATCGGCGCCCTGATCACAGATCTCAAGACGCGCGGCTTCACCATTCTGCTGGTCGAGCAGAATGCCCGTTTCGCCGCCACGGTGGCCGACCGCCATTACATCGTCGAGCACGGGCGGGTGATCGATTGCGTGGAAACCGCAGCCCTTGCTCGGCCCGAGTTGGCCGCATATCTGGGGGTATGACCGTGACGACGATCCTTGGCATTCCGACCATGGCGTTCTTCGGGCAGTTGCTGCTGGGCCTGATCAACGGCTCGTTCTACGCCCTGCTCAGCCTGGGGCTGGCCCTGATCTTCGGCCTGTTGAACATCATCAACTTCTGCCACGGCGCCTTTTACATGCTGGGCGCCTTCGCCGCGTGGCTTCTCCTGACCTATTGCGGACTCGGTTATTGGTGGGCCCTGGGTCTGGCGCCGATCTTCGTCGGACTGTTCGGCATGGCGTTCGAACGCTTGTTGCTTTCGAGACTGTATGGGCTCGATCATCTTTACGGGTTGTTGCTGACCTTCGCCGTGGCGCTGACCCTCGAAGGCATCGCCCATCAATTGTTCGGCATCACCGGCCTGCCCTATGCCGGACCCAAGGAACTGGCCGGCGGCTGGAATTTGGGGTTCATGTTTCTGCCGATCTACCGAGCCTGGGTCGTGCTGGTCTCCGTTCTGCTGTGTCTTGGCACCTGGCTGCTGATCGAAAAAACCAGCCTTGGTGCGAAACTGCGCGCCGCCACCGAAAATCCCTCCCTGGTCCAGGCTTTCGGGGTCGATGTGCCGCTTCTGCTGACCGTGACCTTCGGGTTCGGCGCGGCATTGGCCGCCATAGCCGGGGTGCTGGCGGCGCCGATCTACACCGTGAACCCTCTGATGGGATCGAACCTGATCATTATCGTGTTCGCCGTGGTGGTGATCGGCGGCCTGGGCTCGATCGGCGGCGCCATTGTCGCCGGCTACGGTCTGGGGCTGCTGGAAGGGCTGACCAAGGTGTTCTATCCGGAGGCTTCCAACACCGTCATTTTCGTCATCATGGCCGTGGTCCTGCTGATCAGACCCGCCGGACTGTTCGGCAAGGAGGCCTGACCGCCATGAGAAAGCATCATCTTATTTTCGCGGCGGCGCTGGCTTTGGGCTTTCTCGCCCCCTTTGCCATTTATCCGGCCTTCCTCATGCGGGCCTTGTGCCTGGCTCTGTTCGCCTCGGCTTTCAACATGCTTCTGGGGTATGGGGGGCTCCTCTCGTTCGGTCATGCCGCCTTTTTCGGTTGGGCCGCCTATCTGACCGCCCATGCCGCCAAGGTTTGGGGATGGGGGCCCGAGCTGTCCATTTTGTGCGGCGTGGCGACCGCCGGCGCTTTGGGGTTGCTGTTCGGCGTGGTGGCGATTCGCCGGCAAGGGATCTATTTCGCCATGATCACCCTGGCCCTGGCGCAGATGATGTCTTTCCTGGCCTTGCAGGCGCCGTTCACCCATAGCGAGGATGGCATTCAGGGCGTGCCGCGCGGCACCCTGCTGGGATTGATCGATCTGACCGACCAGATGCACATGTATTACTTCGTGCTGGCGGTTTTTATCCTGGCTCTCCTGTTCATCTCCCGCGTGGTCAATTCACCGTTCGGGCAGGTCTTGAAGGCGATCCGCGAAAACGAGGTCAGGGCGATCTCGATGGGCTATGTCACGGTTCGCTACAAGTTGGGTGCCTTTATTCTGTCCGCGGCTTTGGCCGGTTTGGCCGGGGCGCTTGACGCGCTGGTTTTCCAGGCGGCCTCTCTTTCCAACGTGGCCTGGCAGCTTTCCGGAGAGGTCGTGCTGATGGCGCTGCTCGGAGGGGTGGGAACGCTTCTCGGGCCGACCGTCGGCGCGTTTCTCCTGGTCTGCATCCAGACCTTTTTTATCGATCAGGGCAGTTGGGTGACGATTGCCCAGGGATCGATTTTCACACTATGCGTTTTGCTGTTCCGGCGGGGGATCGTCGGAGAATTCAGGCAACGTTTCGGCTGAATTCCGCCATCGCGGCCATCTCCGTCCGGAGCAGGAGATGGCGCGTTTGACCGATCGAGCTCCGCCGAAGGGAAAGGCATGACACCCGAATCCGCCGAATTGTACGAGCGTCTGGCCAACGCGGTGTTCGAACTGGACGAGGACTTGGCCAAGGCGCTGTCGCACGAGGTGATCGAACGCGGCTTCGATGCCTGGGACGCTGTCGAGCAGGGCCTGCTGGCGGGCGTCAACAAAGCCGGCAAGCTGTTCGACGAGGAAGAGTATTTCGTCCCCGAGCTGCTGATCGCCGCCGACGCCATGTACGCCGGTCTGGAAATCCTGCGTCCGCACATCGACAGGCCCTTCGGCGGCCACGGCCGTAAGGTGGTGATCGGGGTGGTGCAGGGCGATACCCACGACATCGGCAAGAACCTGGTCCGCATCATGCTGGAGGTGGCGGGTTTCGAAGTGCACGACCTGGGCCGCGACGTGTCGCCACGCGCCTTCGTCGACCGCGCCATCGCGGTGAAGGCCGATGTGATCGCCCTGTCGACCCTGATGACCACCACCATGGGACGGATGAGGGAAGTCATCGAGATCCTGGACGCCGAGAAGATCCGCAATCGTTTCAAGGTGATCGTCGGCGGATCGCCGCTGTCGCAGCAGTTCGCCGACCGTATCGGCGCCGACGGCTATGCGCCGAAGGCCGCGCAGGCGGTCCTTCTCGCCAGGCATCTGACCGGATTGGCGACCGCGCCATGACCGGCGCGGTGGTCCGTCCGGCCATTCATTCCCGGGAGGTTTCAGCCGATGTCTGACCTGGCTCCGAAGGAACGCCTGGGGCGTGTCCTTGCCGACCAGAGCGTCGATCGCCCGCCGGTGATCTGTACCGGCGGCATGATGAATGCCGCGGTGGCGCAGGTGATGGAGGACGGCGGCCCGACGTTGCCGGAAGCGCATATCGACGCCGAAGGCATGGCGGAACTGGCCAGCCGGGTGCATGCGGCCACCGGTTTCGAGAACCTGGGCGTGCCCTTCTGCATGACCGTCGAGCCGGAAATCCTGGGCAGCCGCGTCGATTTGGGATCGCGCGCCGGCGAGCCCAGGATCGCCAGGGAAGCCTTCGGTTGCTGCGAGAGCGTCGAGATCGGCGACGTCAGGACGTTGGTGCGCCAGGGACGCATCGCCACCGTGGTGCAGGCGGCCCATTACCTGAAAAAGCGCCATCCCGACGTTCCGGTGATCGCCAGCCTGTCCGGACCGGTCAGCACCGCGGCGGCGGTGGTCGATCCGCTGACCTTCCTCAAGGAATTGCGGACCCGTCCGCAAGCCGCCCATCGCGTTCTCGACTATGTGACCCGCCTTTTGGTGGAATACGCCCGCGAGGTCGCCGACAGCGGCGCCGACATCATCGCCGTCGGCGATCCCACCGCCACCGGCGAAATCCTGGGGCCGCGCCTCTTTCAAGACTTCGCCGTGCTTTATCTGAACCAGTTGTGCGACGCCGTCCACGCGAGCGGCAAACGGGTCATCGTCCATATCTGCGGCGACATGAGCCGTTCGCGCCAACATCTTTCGGTCCTTCACGCCGACGCCATCAGCGTCGATGCCCTGGTCAATCTCAGGATGCTGAAAGACGACTATCCGCGCATCAACACCATGGGCAATCTCAGCACCGCGCTTCTCGAATTCGGCGCCGGCGACAAGGTGGTCCACAATACGGAACGCCTTTTGCGCGACGGGATCGACATCATCGCGCCGGCCTGCGGGCTCAGCACCTCGACCGGCCTGGCCAATATCCGGGCGATGACCGACACCGTGAAAAGCCGCCGCTGATGCCCCGCGTCCGCTTCCGTTCCCACGATGTGGAGATCGAGGTTCCGGTGGGCTCGTCCCTGCTCGACGCCGTCCGCCGCGCCCATATCCGCCAGGAGGCGCCCTGCAACGGCGGCGGCACTTGCGGCAAATGCAAGATCCGTCTGGACGCCGAGGCGCGTCCGCGGGCGCGGGTGGTCGATCGCCGCAATCTGACGGATGACGAGGTGGCGGCGGGCTGGGTGCTGTTGTGCAGCACCCTGATCGAAGGCGATCTCGCCCTCGATCTGCCCGGCAGCGCCGAGCGGGGCTTGCGCATTCTCGAGCACGGCCGGCGGGCCGACCTGCCGGTGGCGCCCTGGATCGTCAAACGCCATGTCCCGGCGCGCCGGATCACCGAGGTGTGGTCGGGGCCGTCGCGGCTGGCCGAGGAGGAGGGCGACACCGCCAGCCGCGCTTACGGGGCGGCGGTCGACGTCGGCAGCACCACCCTGGTGGTCGCCTTGCTGGATCTGCGCACGGGGGCGCGGCTCGGGACCGTTTCCGCCCTCAATCCCCAGGCCGTGCACGCCCAGGACGTGCTGTCGCGCATCCATCTGGGCTCGACCCCGGCCGGCCTGGCGCTGCTGCATGGCGAAGTGATGGCCGAAATCGACCGGCTGATCGGCGTCCTCGCCACCGAGGCGCGGGTGCCCCGGCGGCGCCTTTACGAGGTGGTCCTGGCCGGCAACACCTGCATGCTGCATCTCGCCGCCAAGGTCGATCCCGAGCCGCTGGGACGCTTCCCCTATACGCCCGTCCTGGCCGGCGACCGGCATCTGCCGGCCCGGGCCCTGGGGCTGAGGATCAATCCGTCGGCCGTGGTCTATATTCCCCCGCTGGTCTCCGGCTTCGTCGGCGCCGACATCACCGCCGGCATCCTGTCGACCGGATTGGCCGCGGCGGCGGGGGTCACCCTGTTCGTCGACCTCGGCACCAACGGCGAGATGGTTCTCGCCCGCGACGGCCGGCTGCAGGCCACCTCGACCGCCGCCGGTCCCGCCTTCGAGGGGATGAACATCGCCTGCGGCATGCGGGCCGCCCGCGGCGCCATCGAACGGGTGAGCCTGGCCGGGGGAACCGTGACGGTCGGCACCATCGATGATGGTCCGGCGACGGGCCTGTGCGGCAGCGGCCTGCTGGACGCGGTGGCGGAATTGGCCGTCCGCGGCCTGCTCGACCCCTCCGGCCGGTTCACCGGGAACCGCGAGGCCTTGCCCGACGGCTGGCGGAGCCGGTTCGCCGTCCGGGGCGGCAAGCCGGTGTTCCATCTGTCCCCCGAGGTCTATCTGTCGCAAGGCGACATCCGCCAGGTGCAGTTGGCCAAGGGGGCGGTTCGTGCCGGGATCGACATTCTGCTGGGGCGGAACGGTCTCGTCGCCGCCGACGTCGACCGGACGCTGATCGCCGGTTCGTTCGGCTATCATCTGACGGTCGAAAGCCTGGTGGACATCGGATTGTTCCCCGGGGAATTCGCCGGCAAGGTGGCCTATGTGGGAAACACCGCCCGCACCGGTGCCGAGACCCTGCTGACCAATGCGGCGAGCCGGGCCGACCTGGCGCGCGTGGTCGCGGCGGTGGAGTCGGTGGATCTGGCCAATGACGATGGTTTCACCAAGGCTTTCGTCGCCGCCATGGCCTTTCCCCGCCGGCCGGACGCGG
>JAATGN010000146.1 GCA_015654615.1 Rhodospirillales bacterium | reverse complement strand
TGGAGCGGCGGGCGTCAAATCTGACGCCCGCCGCTCCAATATTGAGGCCGCGGCCAAGCGCGCGGAGGCGCGCGCCCGGCGAGGGACATCAAGAAAAGCTGGAGGGTGATGCCGATTTGAGGCATCACCCTCCAGACGGAGATCGACGCTTACTTCTGCACCCCGAATTTATAGACGATCTTGCCTTTGTACCAATCGCCGGTGTTCAGCACGGTCGAGGGGAAGTTGGGCTTGTTGACCGAGTCCGGAAAATGCTGCGGCTCCAGGCTGAAGGCGGCGTGCACATTGTACAGTTGCCCCCCCTTGCCGACGTCGCGCGGCGTCTTGCCTTCCAGGAAATTGCCGGAATAGAACTGGATCCCCGGTTCGGTCGAATAGATTTCCAGCACCCGGCCCGATGTCGGTTCGACGACGCGGGCCGACAGGCTCAATTCATCGCCTTTTTTGTTGACCACATAATTCACGTCATAGCCGGGACCATATTTGATCTGGTCGTAATCGGCGCCGATGCGGGCGCCGATCCTGGTCGGCCTGGTGAAGTCCATCGGCGTTCCCTTGACCGGGCGGAACTCGCCCGTGGTGATCAGGGTGGCGTCGACCGGCGTGATGGCGTCGGCCGGAATGGTCAGCAGATGGTCGAGGACATCGCCCTTCCCGGCCAGATTGACGAAGAGATGGCTGGTGAAGTTGACGATGGTCGGTTTGTCGATCGCCACCGCCTCATAGGAAATATCCAGGGCATTGCCCTCGGTGACCTTGTAGATCACCCGTGACGGCAGGGTTCCGGGAAAATTTTCTTCGCCGTCCTTGTAGGTGTAGGACATTTCCACCGACGAATCGTCGATCTGATGGGCGTCGAAAACGACGAAGCGGGATCCTTTCTCGCCACCGTGCAGGGTGTTCGGCGGATTGTTGATCTTCAGCTGGTAATCCTGGCCGTTCAGGCTGAATTTGCCCTTGCCGACACGGTTTGCGTAACGGCCGATGAAGGCGTTCATCGAGGCCTGCCCGCCCATCACCTGATCGATCGATTCATAACCGAGCACCACGTCTCCCAGCTTTCCGTGCCGGTCGGGGACGAGAATCTGTTCGACCCGCGCGCCGTAATTGGTGATTTTCACCACCATGCCCTTCTTGTTCTTGATGGTGAAAAGATCGACCTGCTTGCCGTCGACCTCCTTTTGGAACTTGGCCCGGTCCAAATCGACATAACCCTTCATGCTTTCCCCCGAGGCTGCAAACGCCGACGTCGCCAGCGCCAGCGATGAACCGAGAACGCAGGCCGTCCCGAAAGTGACAAGATTTCGCAATTTCCGTCCCCTTGAAAATATTCGTTGGCCGATGGCGCGAAACGGCGTTTCCCATGTCGGTCGCCTCTCGAAAGACCTCGGCGGCTTTCAGAATACGCTCCGTCCGAAATTGCGGCAATGGTCAGGCCACTTTATGGTCTGACCAATTTCAGCGGCTTCGCAGCCAATCCTCGATCACCGAAATCTGCCCGGGCGCCATCAAGGCCGGGGCGTGGCCGCAACCGGAAAATTCCACCAGTTCGGTTTTCGGTCCCCGGCGGGTCATCTCCTGCGCCGTTTGCGCCGGCAAGATATCCGACTCCGCGCCGCGCAAGGTCAGCACCGGACAGGCGATGGCGTCCCACACCGCCCAGAAGTCGATATCCCGGGCGGCGTCGCCCGGAAAAGCCCGGCCCAATCCCGGATCGTAGTGCAGCCGCAGCCCGCCGTCCGCCGCCGGGCGGGTGCTGGTCTCCAGGATGTGCCGCCATTGATCGTCGCCCTCGATGCCGAAGGTGGCCATGGCGCCTTTGAGAAAGCTCAGGGCCTCGGCCGCATCGGCAAAACGCGGGTCGGAACCGACGAAGCCGGCGATACGGCGCAAGCCGGCCGCCGGGATGAACGGCCCGATGTCGTTGACGATCAGGCGGCGAATCGGCGTTCCGGGCAAGGCGGCGAGATAGATGCCGATGATGCCGCCCATCGACGTTCCCAGCCAATCCACCGTCTCGACGTCCAGGCGGGCGATCAGGGCGGCGCAGTCAGCCAGATAGGTGGGAATGGCATAATCGTCCTTGACGGCCAGCCATTCGCTCTCGCCGCGCCCCGGCATGTCCGGGCAAATCACCCGCCGATCGGTCGCCAGGGCGCCGGCCAGATCGTCGAAATCGCGGCCGTTGCGGGTCAGGCCGTGCACGCAAAGGAGCACCCGCGGATTGTCCGGGTCGCCCCATTCGGTATAGGCCAGGCGATGAAAACCGTGCAAACCCAGCGCCGGAAGATATTTCTGCCGCATGATGCCTTTCCTTTCTTCCGTGACGTCTTTCTCGGCCCGGTAGAATATCCGCCCAAGATGCCCCGTGTCTCTGTCTCCATCGACATGATCGACGCGCCATCGACCCGGGTGCGTTGCCCCGGACGTTCGGATTCAGGCCATTGCCACGGAAGGAAAAGCATTGTAAGAACGCCTCTCCTTGGGGAGTAGCCGCCCGGCCGTCATGCGCCGGGCCATGCGTCAACATCCTTGGCCGGCAATGCGTTACCCGCAGCCCGCCATGGCGCATGGAGCCCATTCGGCCTGGCGAGACCAACGGTGGATCCTTCGCGATCGAGCGGAAGAAGGATCGGCCGTGGTCGTCTGCCGCTCACGGGGCCCTCATTCTTGGAAGCTTTTCTGATTTCCCTATCCACCGTCGGCATCGCCGAAATGGGTGACCGCACCCAGCTTCTCTCCCTGCTGCTTGCCGCGCGCTTTCGCCGCCCTTGGCCGATTCTGGCCGGAATCTTCTGCGCCACCCTGATCAACCATGCCGGCGCCGGATTCGTCGGCACCATGTTCGGGCGGCTTCTGACCCCCTTTTGGCTCGACCTGGCGGTGGGCCTCGGCATGATCGGGATGACGCTCTGGACGTTGAAACCCGATCATCTGGCCGAGGATGACGTTCCGAAAGGCCCGGCAAGCGCGTTCCTCGCCACCCTGGTGGCTTTTTTCATCGCCGAGATGGGCGACAAGACGCAAATCGCCACCCTTGCCCTGGCGGCGGCCTATCCCAGCCTGACCGCCGTGGTGGCGGGCTCCACCGCCGGCCTGATGCTGGCCAATACGCCGGCGGTGCTGCTCGGCCGCGCCTTCGCCGACCGTCTTCCGATGGCGGGCCTGCAGAAAGGCGCGGCCATTCTCTTCGGCCTGATCGGCCTTTTGTTCCTGGGACGGGCCGTCCTGGCGCGGTTTTGGTGATCGGCGGCGTTTTTCGCTATCGGATGGGGGCGTTGTTGCCGTCGGCCAAGGCCCGCTCCAGAAACTCCAGACGGTCCTGTCCCCAGAACAGCTCGCCATCCAGCACATAGGACGGCGCCCCGAAGATGCCCTTGGCCAGGCCCGCGCAAGTATTGGCGTCGTGCATTTCGCCCAGTTCCTCACTCGAGAAGCGCCGGCGCAAATCCTCGGCGTCGATGCCCACTTCCAGGGCGGTTTCGTCGAGAACGGCCCAATCGGCAATGTTCTGATTGCGATTCCACAAGGCGGCGCCAATCGCCCTGGCCAGTCCCAAGGCGTCGAAGCCGGCGCTTTCGGCGGCAATGACCAGATGAGCCGCCGCCGTCTCATCGACCGGGAAATAGTTCGGCTCCAGGATCAAGGGCAGATCGAGATACCGGCTCCAGCGTTGCAGTTCGAGCAGACGATAGGCTTGCCGTTCCGCCGAACGTTTGGCCAAAGGAACGCCGCCCGTCTCGGCGAAAATCGCGCCCAATTTGATCGGACGCACCGCAACCGGCACCGCATGCCGCGCCGCGATGGCCGTCAGCCTGGCGTTTCCCAGGTAACTCCAGGGCGAATTCAGCGCGAAGAAATATTCGATGACACTCTGCATGGACCGATCCTATTTGGTGATCGCGCCTCGTGACACGAAAGCCCGAGCGGCGCTTGAGCCTGCCGAAGCCGGAGGCATTGTAGCTTCAAACCGGATGCGCGCCACGCCTTTCGGCATATCGGCCAAAAGCGAAATTTCAGACCGATCGATCGTTCGGCCGTCAGGAATGCGCGGCGCGGAAGGGCAGGATCACTCGATGCCCGATGTCAGTGCGGCGTAGTCGCCGCGATGGTAGACCAAGGGCTTGCCGGTCTCGGAATAGTGCATGCGCTCGACGCGTCCGATGAAAATCCGATGATCGCCGCCTTGATGCACGTCGACGACGCTGCATTCGAAATTCGCCACGCAATCGGCAAGGATCGGCACGCCGCCCGTCCCGGCTTCGAAAGCCACGTCTTTCCATTTGTGCTCCTTCCGGCTGGCGAACCGATCGGACAAATCCCGCTGTTCGTCGCTCAGGACGTTGACGGCGAAATGGCCGGCCCGCAGAAAGGCGTCGAGCCCGCTGCTCTGGTCGCCCAGGCAAAACAGCACCAGGGGCGGCGAAAGGGAGAGAGACGTGAAAGAGCTGATCGTCACCCCGATCGGCGAACCGTCGTCCGCTAAAGTCGTGACGATCGTCACACCGGTTGGAAAACAACCCAAGGCGTTACGAAATGTGCGGGGATTGAAGCTCATTATGACGCCAGTCCTTGCATGTCGACGGCCAGACTAATACAACAAACCTGTCGCCCCAGCAAATTTCCCGTCGGGGCGAAATGCGAATCAGTTAACCTTTTTTAACGACTAATGTTGTTGACTGACGACAAGATGCTCGAATTATAGCATCCTTCGTCATCTAAGGAACACGCCGGTCGATGCGGCGCGACAGAGGTAGCGGATGTTCGTAATCGTTGGCGCGGCCGTGGTGCTCCTCTCCGTTCTCGGCGGCTATATCGGCAACGGCGGAGAAATTTCGGTACTGGTACAGCCTTTCGAATGGCTGATCATCCTGGGGGCGGCCTTCGGCGCCTTCGTCATCGGCAACCCCAAAATCGTCGTCCTTGGTTTTGGCAAGGCGATGGCGACGATGTTCAAGGGGTCGCGCCACAACAAGGCGTCCTATCTGGAACTGCTGAGCCTTCTCTATTCCCTGTTCAAGCTCGCCAAGACCAAGGGCGATCTGGCCCTGGAAAGTCATGTGGAGAAGCCGGACGACAGTTCGCTGTTCCAGAAGTTCCCCAATTTTTCCGCCGACCACCACACCTTGGAATTTCTTTGCGATTATTTGCGCCTCCTCACCCTGGGCACCAACAATGCCCATGAGGTGGAATCCGTCATCGACGCGGAAATCGAATCCCATCACCACGAAATCGCCATGGTGGCCGACGCCATCACCCTGATGGCCGACGCCATGCCGGCCCTCGGCATCGTCGCCGCCGTGCTGGGCGTCATCCACACCATGGGCTCGATCACCGAACCGCCCGAGGTGCTGGGGCATCTGATCGGCGCGGCTTTGTGCGGCACCTTCATGGGCGTGTTGCTGTCCTACGGCTTTTTCGCCCCCTTCGGCCGAAACCTCGACATCATCTACAAGGCCGAGAGCGATTACCTGATGTGCATCAAGAATTGCCTGCTCGCCCACATGATGGGATATGCCCCGCAGGTTTCCATCGAATTCGGGCGAAAAACCCTGCCGCCGCATGTCCGTCCCAGCTTCATGGAGGTCGAGGAAACAGTCACCAACCTTCCTCCTGACTGAGACCTCGTAGGCAGAAGCTCATGGCCGATCAACCGATCATCATCAAGCGCATCAAGAAAGGCCATGCCGCCCACCACGGCGGCGCCTGGAAGGTCGCCTACGCCGATTTCGTCACGGCGATGATGGCCTTCTTCCTGCTTCTCTGGCTGCTGAACGCGGTGACCGAGGAACAGCTTCAGGGCGTCGCCGACTATTTCGCCCCGACCACGGTATCCAGTTCGAAAAGCGGCGCCGGCGGCATGCTGGGCGGCCAGACGATCGGCCAGGGCGCCATGTCGTCGAAAGGAACCACGCCCAGTTTCACTCTTTCCCTGCCGCCGCCGACCATCGGCCAAGGCGGCGACGCCCTTTCCGAACCGAAGGAAGGCGCCGAGGAAGGGGCCGGCGAAGGTGAAGGCGGCCCCGCCCCCGGCAAGGCCGACGCGCAGGGCCAGGGCCAAGCCCAGGGTCAGGCCCAGGCCTTGACCGAACAGCAGATCATCCAGGCCAACGCCCAGCGCGAGCAGCAGCAATTCGATCGCGCCCAGGACGCCTTGCAGAAGGCCATGAATTCCATTCCCGAACTGCGCAAGCTGGCCGACAGCCTGATGGTCGACAATACGCCGGAAGGATTGCGCATCCAGATCGTCGATCAGGACGGCCTGGCCATGTTCCCCCGGGGGTCGCCCGACATGTTCGGCCATACCCGGGCGCTGCTCGACATGGTGGCCCGCGTGGTCAAGCAATTGCCCGAAAAGATTTCGATTTCCGGCCACACCGATTCGGTGCCCTTTCCGGGCGGACCAGGCTCGGGCTATACCAATTGGGAGCTGTCGGCCGACCGCGCCCTGGCCACGCGGCGGACCCTTCTCAGTTCCGGCGTGCCGGCCGATCGGGTCGACAGGGTGGTCGGTCGCGCCGACACGGATCCGCTCGCCCCGGACGACCCGGCCAATGCCCGGAATCGGCGGATCACCATCGTATTGCTGCGGGATACGCAAGCGCCGCCGACGGTCACCGTCAGTCCGGAGGCCGCCAAGTCCGGGGCGTTGCCCGAACAATTGCGCGGCGGCGCACCCAGCGCCCCGGGACAGGCTTTGCCGCCGCCGCCCAAACCGGCGACGACGGGCGGCAAACCTTAAGCCCGGGCGCCAAAGCGAATCGAACCGAAGGGATGAGATGGCGCCCCAAGGCTCAACGGCGGACTTGGCGAATGGGCGCGTTTCGTCCAATCTATCATTCGTGAGGTTGGTTGCTGCAAAGCGAAATTGCCTGATACGATCCGTTCGACGGACCAATCACTTGGGAATTCGGCATGGACATGACCGCACCGGGTCCCCAGATCATCAGCTTCGGCGCCCGTTCGGGCGCCGTGCGGGCCTGGAACGATCGGTTCGTGCCGCGCCCTTGACGGCTCAAGGAAGGAGACGGGCTGGACATATGGACCACATTCCGCTCAAGCGGCCGCATTTCTTCTTCACGACGGCACCCCTGCCCTGTCCTTACCTGCAAGGCCGGCTGGAACGCAAGATCGTCACCGAGCTGTCGGGCCCCGATGCCGAGATGCTGCATGAGGCGTTGTCGCGCGCCGGTTTCCGCCGCAGCCATTCGATCGCCTACACGCCGGCCTGTCCGGGCTGCAACGCCTGCATTCCCGTGCGCATTCTCGTCGACGAGTTCCGCCCGAAACGAACCATGCGGCGCATCGCCAGGCAAAATGCCAATTTGCGCATCCGCCAGTCGTCGGCGCGGGCCACCGCCGAGCAGTATCGATTGTTTTCCCGCTACCAGGAATCGCGGCATGCCGGCGGCGATATGGCCCTGATGGGATTTTACGACTATCGCTCGATGGTCGAAGACAGTCCCATCGAGACCTTCCTGGCGGAATTCCGTGGTCAGGACAATCAGCTCAAGGCCGTGGTGCTGACCGACTGCATGAGCGACGGACTGTCCGCCGTCTACAGCTTCTACGATCCCGACGGCCCCTCGGCCAGCCTCGGCAGCTATATGATTCTCTGGCTGGTCGAAGAGGCCCGCCGGCTGGGATTGCCTTATGTCTATCTCGGCTACTGGATTGCCGACAGCAGCAAGATGTCCTACAAGGCCCGCTTCACCCCGCTGGAAGCCTTCGGTCCGGGCGGCTGGCGGGCGTTGAAATTGGACGACGCCAAGGGCGAGGCGGATGAGACGGAAACCCACTGACTTCCGAGCGCCCATTGGCGTCATTGCGAACCTTTCTTGATGTCCCTCGCCGGGCGCGCGCCTCCGCGCGCTTGGCCGCGGCCTCAATGGCCGCTGGAGCGGCGTGCGACCAAACGGGATCAATCCCTGTACCATCGTCCCGGCGAAAAAGCTTGTGAAGCAAGGGAAAGTGGCACCGGCGTCCCTGCCGGTGTCCGCCGCCCTGCGGCGGAAACGTTACCTTCAGGATCGATCCCTCGGACGCT
>JAATGN010000201.1 GCA_015654615.1 Rhodospirillales bacterium | reverse complement strand
CCATGCCGGGCAGGGGCCCGGGTCGTGTGGACATATAGTTTTTCCAAATCAACAGGAGAACGGATTATATTTGACCATAATAGTAGATAAATAGACTATTTCCCCCAAGCCGCAACACATTGGGAACGCCGAGGAAACCTTGAGATGGCGTGGCGATCGGCAACGCCATCCTTTCATTTCGCGTCCGAATCCCAGGTGCCGGCGCTGTCGTGACGAATGCCGAATTTTGGGGGATGGCATGCAATTTGGATCTTTGAGTCGATGGAAACCCTCCACCGCACGGCGTGCGGTCGGAACGTTCGGAATAGGCAGCGCCCTGATCGGCGCGGCGGCCATTGCGGCCTTGCCCGCTTGGGCGGCCGATGACCAGGCCGCGGCGCAGGTTGCGGAGGGGGGCGCCGCTTCCGCGCGGCCGGCCGAGGCGGCTGGTCAGGAAATCGAAGACGTGATCGTGACCGCGACCAAGCGCAAGGAGCCGCTGCAGAAGGTGCCCGTCGCCGTCTCGGTGGTCGAAGGCGATCAGGCTGCACAACAGAATCTGAACAATATCAACGATATATCCAGCATCGTCCCGAGCCTCAACTTCCGCAACGGCGCTTCGAACAAGGATCAGGGGTTGGTCATCCGGGGCATGGGCACGGTGACCACCTCGCCGGGTGTCGAGCCGTCGGTCTCGACGGTGGTCGATGGCGTGCCGCTCGACAGGCCCGGCCAGGCGACCCTGGATTTGCTGGATGTGGATCGCATCGAGGTCCTGCGCGGACCGCAGGGCACCCTTTTCGGCAAGAACGCTTCCGCCGGTGCGGTCAATATCGTCACCAAGCAGCCGACCGAAGAGGTCCAGGGCTACGCGGACGTCTCCTATTTCGGCGGCGGCGACGAGGTCCGCGCCAAGGCCGGGATCTCCGGGGCGCTGGTTCCCGGCAAAGCCAAGGGCCTGTTGAGCGTGCTGACCAGCGATTATGGCGGCAACGTCACCAACGTCTATAACGGCGACAAGGTCAACGGGTACGACCACAATGGGGCGCGGGCCAAAATCGAGCTGACGCCTTCCGATAATCTGCGGGCCCTGCTGGCCGTCGATTACCTGCGGTCCCGCGAAACCATTCCGACCGGGGTGATCAGCAGCACCAACATCACCTATCCGAACGGGGTGTCGACCCCTTATCCGGCTTTGGCCGGACTGATTGCGCCGGTTGGCGCCAGCAGCAGCAATCGGGACATCAACGCCAATACCAACAGCTATGCCGACGACGACAACGGCGGCGTTTCCGGCCAGTTGGATTGGTCGATCGGCGATTATACGCTGACCTCCATCAGCGCATATCGCAAATGGAAGAACAGGCAAATTCAGGATTTCGACCGCACTTCGTCTCCGCTCAGCAAGCAGATCGTCGATGATGGAAATCTTGATTTCGATCAATACTCAGAGGAATTGAGGATAACCTCTCCGACCGGCAAATTCCTGGAATATGTCGCGGGACTTTACTATCTGCATGCGGTGGACGACGAGGTCTACAAACGGACGGACAGCGCCGCCGGGATCGTGAACAATGGGACCGCCCGTTATGGCACGACCAACAACAACTATTCGGTGTTTGGCGAAGCCACGCTGAATTTCACCGATTCGTTTCGCGGCATCGCCGGGGCGCGGTTGATCGAGGATGACCTCGGCTATTATCACAGCCGCGCCGCGACGGCCGCCGACACCGGAATCAATCCATCGTCGCCCTACGCGACGGGCGACACCTCGGACCTTGGTTATGCCGACCGCTTCGGGCTGCAATATGATGTGAACCGTTCGGCCACGGCCTATGTGACCTATTCCCATGGCTACAAAGGACCGGCCTACAACGTTTTCTTCAATATGGTCCCCTCGACGCAAGGGGCGGCATTGAAGGCGGAGACCTCGGATTCTTATGAAATCGGACTGAAAACCAAGACCCTGGAAGATCGTCTGCTGCTCAATGTGGCGCTGTTCGACACCACCTTCGACAATTATCAGGCCAATTTCCCCAATCTCGTCAACGGTGCGGTGGTGACCAATCTGGTCAATGCCGGGACCGTTTCCAGCCGCGGGTTCGAGGCCGATTTCACCGTCAAGCCGACCCAGGCGCTGACCTTGAGCGGCAACCTGGCCGCGACCGACGCCAAGATCGACCATGCCCTGATCACGCCGAAGAATTGGCCGATCAACGGCGAGCCTTTGCCCTTTACCCCGAAATGGAAGAGCAATCTGCGCGGCGAGTACCGCATTCCCGTGACCGAGGATTACGAGATCGATCTGGGGACGGATTATCGCTGGCAGAGCAAGGTCCAATACGATCTGAGCGAATCGCCCGACACCATTCAGAAAGCCTATGGCATTTGGGACGCCGACCTGTCGCTGAACAATCTTCCCGGCGCCTGGCGGGTCAGCGTGCTCGCCAAGAACCTTCTCAACAAAAACTATTCGTCCTACCTGCAAAGCAGCGGCGCGACCTCGTCGCCGGGCACCCCGGGTTATGTCTACCGATGGATTCCGCGGGATGTCGAACGCTATTTCGGCGTCGCCCTGCGCAAGGAGTTCTAGCCGATGGAACATGTGCCGACGGCCAAAACGGGCGGCCTTTTCCGCTCGCGTCCACGGCTCCTGCTGTTCCTGGTGATCAGCGCCGGCATCCTCAATTACGCCGACCGGCAGATCATCGCGATCCTGAAGCCGTTGCTGGAAAAAGATCTCGGCTGGAGCGACGCGGACTATGGCCGGTTGGCGGCGACCTTCCAATTCGCCGCGGCGGTGGCCTTTCCGTTCGTCGGGTGGCTGGTCGACCGCATCGGGGCGAAATGGGCCAATCCCCTTGCCGTGGCCTCCTGGAGCGTGGCGGCGGCCGGACACGCCTTCGCTTTCACCATGACGCAATTCATGGTGGCCCGCGTGGCTCTGGGCGCCACCGAGGCGATGGGGACGCCGACCGCCCTCAAGACCTTTTCGATCCTTTTCGATGCCCGCGGGCGGTCGATGGCGCTCGGCGTCATGAACGGCGCGGGCTGCCTGGGCGCTATCGTCACGCCGCTGGCCGTGCCGAGCCTGGCGATCGCCGTCGGCTGGCGGGCGACCTTTTTGCTGTTGGGCGGTTGCGGATTGGCCTGGGCGATCGCCTGGCTGGCGCTCGCCGGCCGGGAGAATTGGGAGAGTCCGGCCGCCCAGCCCGTCGCGGAGACCTCCGCCGGTCCGTGGGGCCTGGTCCTGGCCGATCGCCGCACCTGGGCGATCGGCGGGGCCAAGGCGCTGTCCGACCAGGCCTGGTGGTTCCTGCTGTTCTGGACGCCCGACTTCTTCCATCGGACCTTCCATCTCGATCTCGGCGGTCTCGCCTTGCCGGTCGCCAGCATTTATCTGATCGCGGCGGCCGGGTCCTTTCTCGGCGGAGCGATCTCGGCGTCGTTGCTTCGGTCCGGCATCGCCGTCGAGACGGTGCGCAAGCGCAGCCTGCTGGTGGCGGCGCTTCTGGTCGCCCCCGTTCCCCTGGTTCTCTATGTCGATCGAATCTGGGCGGCCGTCGCCGTGTTGGGGTTGGCTCTGGCCGCCCATCAAGCCTTTTCGGTCAATATTTTCGCCCTGATCGCCGATGTCGTGCCGACGGCCCGGGTCGGACGGGTCAGCAGTATCGGCGCCCTGTGCGGGAATCTCGCCGGGATGCTGATGCTGCAGGCGACCGGCTGGGTGTTGGCCGGCGGCGGCGGCTATCTGCCGATGTTTTCCGTTGCGGCCGGCGCCTATCTCCTGGCGCCTCTCTGGGTTCATCTCTGGCTGCCGGGCCGGCGACGGTCTAAGGGCGATAGCGTTCATTTCGCCAGTGGGACGGGCCTCCGCGCCCGCCTTTTCCGCCGAGACGCGGGCAGGGACGCCCGCGCCACCGGGGCTGAAGTGAACAGGGTCGGCTAAACGACCGGCGACCGCGCCGCGGTCAGCCGGGCGACATCGGCCAGCAGGGCCTGGGTGGCCTGATGGACGGCGTCGCGGAAGCGGCTGACCACCTCCGGCGTCGGTCCCATGTTGTCGGATTCGATCACCGCGAAATCCAGCATCACCGTCGGCAGAAACCGGCGGATGGAAACGCCCAGGCGGGCGAACAGGGGGGCGGTGAAAGGTTCGGCCACCGTCACCCCGAGGCCGGCCGCGACGAAGCAGTAGGCGGGAAAGGACAACTGGGTCTCGACGAAGCGGCTGAGAGTGATCTGTTCCGACCGGAAGGCGCGATCGATGTCGTCCCACAGGGCATCGGCCTCATGCATCGGGCCGATCAGGCTTTCGCCGACCAGATCGGACGCGCGGATGACCTCCCGGTCGGCCAATCGATGGCCGGGGGGCAAGGCGCAGACATATTCCGCCCTGGCCAGAGGCGAGGTCCGGATTCCTTGTTTGACCGGGGTCTGGACCCCCAGGCCGAGATCGGCCTGGCCGAGGAAGACGCGATCTTCGACGCCGCGCTGACCTTGCGCTTCGACGGTGACCTTGACCTCCGGAAAGTCCTTGTGAAATTCGGCGATGACTTGCGGCAGCACGCCGCCGGCCAGGGCCGGGAGCGCTGCGACGCGGACCGTGCCCACCGGGTGGGCGCGAATCCGTCGCGCCGCCTGTTCCAGCAGATCGAGACCGGTGAAACTTTGGCGGACGGCATCATAAAAGGTTTCCGCCCGTCGCGTCGGGGCCAGGCGGCGGCCGCGCCGCTCGAAGAGGGCAAAGCCGACGGCCCGTTCGAGATCGGCGACCAGACGGCTGACCGACGGCTGGGAGATATGCAGCATGGTGGCGGCGGAGGTGACGCCGCCGCTCAGCATGACGGCGCGGAAGGCCTCGATCTGACGCATTTGCATGGATCCATAGTATTCCCGAATAATCTGGGGAATCAATTCGATTTGACTGATCTAGTAGAAAAATAGACCATTATCTCACAGCGCGCTGTCGCTCAATCGCCAAGCCGGCCGGAACGGCCTGCGGCCGAGGGACGGGCCATCATTCGAACAGCAGGAGGTTACATGCCCACGGCGATCCGTCGGAAATTCCGTGACGAGGCTTCCTTCGAGGAGGTGATCGCGCAGCATCCGGATTTCCCCCGCCTGGTTGCCCGCAAGATCGATGTGCAGCGGCGCGGCGTGCATTACACCCAGCGCACCTTGAACGCGGTCGATCCGGCGATCCATCAGCTTTACACCTGGGAAGGGGTTCATTATCCCCATTCGCTGCTGCTGCGCGACGGCGGAACCATCCTGGTGATCCCGCAACCCGAGGAACGCGATCCCTATGTGGTCGATTTCGTCGATGGAAAATTCGTGCTGGCGGATGGCGGCGACATCGTCGAAACCGTCGAGATCTGGCCGAAGCCCCGGTATTACGACAAGACGACCAGTTCCGGCCGATTGATGCGGGAAATCGTCTCGGCGCGACCGCAAAGGCTGGACATCTTCGTGACCAGCTTTTGCCATTTCTTTCACGTCGATGACCAGGGCTGCAAGTTTTGCAGCCTGCCTTATCATCACCGTCAGCTCCGGGCCGAGAATCACCTGCCGACCCGCTTGCAGGCCGACGATGTCAAGGAATGCATCATCGAGGCGCTGAAGGAGCCGGGACGCTTCGCCAACATCCATATCACCGGGGGATCGGTGGTCAAGGGCACCGAAGTTCTCGATATGGAGGTCGATTACTACATCGCTCTTTTGCAGGCGATCGGAGAAGCCTTCGCCACCCCGAGGTTTCCCAGTCAGCTCCTGGGGACCGCCTTCAACGAACGGCAATTGACCAGACTGCGCGAACAAACCGGGGTCGGCAGCTTCACCGCCGACATCGAAGTGCTGAACGAACGGCTGTTCGATTGGATCTGCCCGGGCAAGGCGCAATGGGTCGGTTATCAGGAATGGAAACGCCGGCTGATCCGCGCCGTCGACATCTTCGGTCGCGGCAACATCGGAACCGGCATCGTCGGGGGAGTCGAAACCGCGTCTCCCCATGGCTTCGCCTCGGAATACGACGCTCTACGCTCGACCCTGGACGAGGCCGAATCTCTCGCCCAGCATGGGGTGACCACCGTGCACACGGTATGGGCGCCGCAGAAGGGCTCGCAATTCCATCATCTGAAGGCCCCCTCGCTCGATTACTTCATCCGATTGGCGCGGGGCCTTCAGGACCTGCGGGAAAAATACGCTCTGTCGGTCGATTTCGACGACTTCCGCCGCTGCGGCAACCATCCCGACAGCGATCTGGCCCGTCTCCAATAGCTTTACCGGATGATGAAACGATGACCGCAACTCTCAGTCCCGACGTGATCGACCTTCTCAACGCCGCCGACACGACGAAGGTGCTGGCGACCGTGGACGCCGCCGGCGTGCCGCATGCCGTCGTCAAGCATTCGCTCCACCTGGGCGACGACGGCAATATTCACTATCTGGAACTGATCGAATCCTCCTCGACCAATCGCAATCTGGTCCGCAGCATCTGGTTCGATCGCCAGGTGGCCATTTCCTTGATCGGCCGCGACGGACGCACGGTGCAGATCAAGGGGCGGCCGGTGAAAATCCACATCACCGGCCCTCTTTTTCTGGAACACTACAGCCGGCTGAGGGCGTCGGACGAGAATGCCGACCTGGCCGGCGTTTGGGTCATCGAACCCGACAGCGCGATCGACCAGGACCTAGCGACCCGCCGTGCCGCCGAGGCGGCGCGGCACCCCCATTTCATCCATCTCGACCGTCTGTCCCGCTGACTTTTGGGTCCTTGAGGGCCGGTTAAAAGTTAACGCTGGAAGAAAAGAGTTCAGAGTGGCACCGGCGGGGACGCCGGTGCCACTTTGTCCTTATTCTTCCAGGACACGGATCCTCAGCCTTTTTCCTGGCCCAGCGGCGGCGGCAGATCGACCGCTTCGGTCGAGGCCAGCTGCGCCTTCGATGCCATCCGGTGGAGCGACGTCTCCAGCCGGTCGTTGGCCTTCTGCATCTCGTCCAGGAATTCGCGGACCAGGGCGATGTGGGTGTGGGCGGCGGCCCGGGCCGCGTCGGGCGAACCGGCCATGACGGCTTCATGGATGGCGCGGTGCTGCTGGGCGTTCAGGTCGTGGTAGCCGGTCCTGGGATGCAGCCGTCCCCGATTGTGGATGACGTCGTTGCGCAGCAATCCCGACATCCCGCGCATGACATGCAGGATGGTCATATTGTGGCAGGCTTCGTAGATCGACAGATGGAAATCGGCGTCGGCCTGGGCTTCGGCGCCGGCATCCGACTGCTTGTGCAACTCCATCAGTTTTTCGAAGCAGCGGGTGATATTGTCGCGATCGACGTTGGTGGCCCGGAGCGCCGCGAAATAAGCCGCCTCGCGTTCGATGATCAGGCGAAACTCCAGGTAATCGTCGAAGCGCTCGGGACGGCCTTCGTAGAGGGCCGTCAGCGGCGCCGAATTGCCGTCCGCCGTCGGATCGGCGACATGCAGGCCGTCGCGCTGCATCTGCAGCAGTCCTTCGGCATCGAGCTTGGCGAGCGCGCTGCGCACGGTCGGTCGCGACGTGTCGAAGCGTTCGGCCAGTTCTCTTTCGGACGGTATCCGAGTGCCGGGGGGCAGCGCGCCTTCATAAATCAAGTCGCGAATCTGATCGGCGATCGCATCGGAGAGGCGTGGCGGGTGCACAGCCTGGAAGACCATGGCGAAACCTTACTTTACTAATAATCCCAAGAGCATAGCATTGGTCTATGGTTCATCACAATGGATGATGAATGTATCTGTGGAAAGCCTCCGTGGACAACTCAGTTCTCCGCGAACAATCCGGGTTTTTGGGGGAGGGAATCGCCGGGGCCGCGAGGTCTTTGCCTCCTTGTTTCCGGCCCGGCGCACCGGCTTCCGGCCGGCCTCGCCGCGCTTGCGCTGACGCCGTTTTTCGGAATGGGCGCGGGGCCTTGCGGTTATCGGAGAGCGATGCGCGCCGCCGGTCCCTCTGTCGCGCCGGAAGCGGACGGGACGGAAAATGAAGGGGATCGGAGCAGGTTTTCCGGTGGATCGGCGGTCAACGATCAACTCTCTTCGGTTGATGGTGAGAAAGTTTTTTGTCAATGGAACTTTTGGTGGTAAAAAGAGTTATCCAGTGCTTGGCGTGGGCGTCGCGATGGGGAGTTCCCCGCCGGCACTTGGTCCAGAAAACATGCTCCGTTCGGGTTTTTCGACGGCCCCTCCGTCCCGGAGGGCTATCGAGGCTTTGAATCGAGAGCGATGATTTTCCGGCCGTTCCGGAGAATCGATCAGGGAGCCCAGACAATATGTCTTCCACTCTTCGTGTCATGCCTTCGCCTTCCGCCGACGTCTATGTGGGGTTGGGCCAGGCGCTCAATCGTATCATTCCGGCCGAACGGCTGATCACCGATCCTTTGCGCTTGCTGGCCTATGGCACCGATGCGAGCCTTTACCGTCTGATTCCGAAGATCGTCGTTCGGGCCGAGACGGAGCAGGAAGTCCGCGACGTGCTGGCCTGTTGCCGCGCGCATCATGCGCCGGTCACCTTCCGTGCCGCCGGAACCAGCCTGTCGGGCCAGGCGATCACCGATTCGGTGCTGATCACGCTCAGCGACAATTGGACCGGAATTTTCGTGGAAAACGACGGTGCGACGATCCGGCTGCAGCCCGGCGTGATCGGCGCCCACGCCAATCGCCGCCTGCTTCCCTATTCGCGCAAGATCGGTCCGGATCCGGCCTCGATCGACGCCGCCAAGATCGGCGGCATGGCCGCCAACAACGCCAGCGGCATGTGTTGCGGGACTCATGAAAACAGCTATCAGACCGTGCAGGCGATGCGCATCGTCCTGGCCGACGGAACGCTTCTCGACACCGCCGACGCCGCCAGCCGCGCCGCTTTTCAGAAGACCCACGGTCCCTTGCTGGACAAGCTGAGCGGACTGTCCAGGAATCTCAAGGCGAACGGTCCGCTGGCCGAACGCGTGCGTCAGAAATACCGCATCAAGAACACCACCGGCTACAGCCTGAACGCCCTGGTCGATTTCGAAGATCCCATCGACATCCTGCAGCATCTGCTGATCGGTTCGGAGGGGACGCTGGCCTTCATCTCCGAGATCACCTATCGCACCGTCATCGATTTGCCGAAGAAGGCGAGCGCCCTGGCGGTTTTCCCCGACATCGGGGCGGCCTGTCGCATCGTGCCGCTTTTGAAGAAGACGCCGGTGGCGGCGGTCGAACTGCTCGATTCTCCGGCCCTGCGGGCCGTGGAGGACAAGCCCGGCATGCCGAAGAGCATCGTCGGCACGCCGGACGGCGCCGCCGCCCTGCTGATCGAGACCCGGGCCGGCGACGAGGAGACGCTTCGGGCCAATATGGCGGCCATCTCCCAGGTCCTCGACGATGCGACCACCCTGTCGCCGCCGATCTTTTCGACCGATCCGAAGGAAACCGCCGTTTTCTGGAACGTCCGCAAGGGCGTGTTCCCGGCGGTGGCGGCGGTTCGTCCGCCCGGAAGCACGGTGATCATCGAGGACGTCGCCTTCAAGCTCGAGGATCTGGCCGCCGGCGTGCTCGATCTGCAGGATCTGTTCGTCAAGCATGGCTATCATGGCTGCTGCATCTATGGCCACGCCCTCGATGGCAACATGCATTTCGTCATCTACCACGACTTCTCGATTCCCAGCGAACTGGAGCGTTACAGCAAGTTCATCGAAGCCGTCTGCGACATGGTGGTGAACAAATATGACGGCTCGCTGAAGGCGGAACACGGCACCGGCCGCAACATGGCGCCCTTCGTCGAATTGGAGTGGGGGGCTGCCGCCTACCAGCTGATGGTCGAGATCAAAAGCCTGCTCGATCCGGAAAACCTGCTCAATCCCGGCGTGCTGCTGAACGACGATCCGTCCATCTTCACCAAGAATTTGAAGCCGATGCCGACGACCAGTCCGCTGATCGACGCCTGCATGGAATGCGGCTTCTGCGAACCGCAATGCCCATCGAACGGCATGACCCTGACGCCGCGCCAGCGCATCGTCGGCTGGCGCGAGGTCAAGCGCCTGGAGAAGACCAACGCCGATCCGGCCGTGCAGGCCGATCTGCGCAAGCGCTATTCCTATGACGGGACGAAGACCTGCGCCGCTTGCGGCCTGTGTTCGACGGTCTGTCCGATGGGAATCAACACCGGCAAATTGATCAAGTCGCTGCGGACCAACGATTGGAGCGGTTTCGGCAAGGCGGTCGGCAGTTGGACGTCGCGCAACTACGGCACCATGCTGGCCCTCTCCGGGCCGGGTCTGGCGGCGGTGGGCGCGGCGCGCGCCCTGGTCGGCAACAAGGGGTTCGACGGCCTGGCCGGCGCCGCCCGCAAGGTGACCGGCGGTCTGGTGCCGAAGGTGACCCACAATGTGCCGACGCGGGTGTCCTTCAAGCCGAAGAACTCGACCGTCGCCGGGCAGAAGGTGGTCTATCTGCCGAGCTGCGCCACCCGTTCGATGGGGCCGGCCGGCAATGACCCGGTGCGGGATTCGGTTCCGGAGGTGTTCCAGCGGCTGATGGAAAAGGTCGGCTTCCAGGTGGTCTATCCGGAGAATCTCGGCGGCCTGTGTTGTGGTCAGCCCTGGGATACGCAAGGACTGAAGGATATCGCCGACAGCAAGGCGGCCGAGATGGAGGCGGCGCTGTTCGCCGCCAGCGAAGGCGGAAAACTGCCGATCGTCTCGGACACCAGCACCTGCAGCTATCGCATGAAGGAATATCTGGGCGACCGCCTGAAGCTGCGCGACGTGGTCGACTTCCTGCACGATGAGGTGCTGCCGAAGCTCAAGGTTCAGAAGAAGCAGGGCACCATCATGCTGCATTTGAACTGCGGCGCCAAAAAGATGGGTCTCGAGGGCAAACTGGTGGCCCTCGCCAAGGCCTGCGCCGAAACGGTGATCCAACCGGAACAGATGACCTGCTGCGGCTTCGCCGGGATGTGGGGCTTCACCACGCCGGAACTGAACGAGCATGCGACGCGCCATCTGGCCAAACAGGTGCCGCACGATTGCCACGACGGTTATTCGTCCAACCGGACCTGCGAGATCGGCCTGGCCGATCAAGCCGGCATTCCCTACCGGTCGATCGTCCATCTGGTGGCCAAAGCCACCGGCGCCTGAGGGAAAAAGCGGGGGAGGCGGCGTTCCCGAGGGGGCGCCGCCCCTCTTTGATCATGGTGTCCTTCCTTGGCGTCATTGCGCGTTCCGCACCGACCGAGGTCGCCCCGCCCTGGATGAATAAGGAAAAGTGGCACCGGCCTTAAGTGCCGGTGTCCGCCGCTTCGCGGCGGAGTCCTTATCCACCGGCAGGGACGCCGGTGCCACTGCCTCTTTTCTTCCTAGCGAAAGCGAAGCAATCCAGTTTACGCCCCAGTTCTGGATTGCTTCGCTGATCGCTCGCAATGACGATGGTGGGATAGTCAGAACCTCTGCGCCAATCTGCGTCATCTGCGGATCAATTTTAACACTAAAAATACGTTAATATGGCAACAGCATGCCGACCATTCGAAAAATGTAAGCCTTGCCATGGATTCAACAGTTATACTAAAACTATATGGTTATTAATACATGCTGTTCGTGTTAATATCGACGCCGGTATGAATGGCGCGTTCAAAGGTTTTTTTCGTATGGCGGACAACACCCTGATTCCCGTGGCCGCGGAATTCGCGGCCGAGGCTCATATCGACGCGGCGGCTTATGAGCGTCTTTACCAATGGTCGCTCGACGATCCCGAAGGTTTCTGGCGTGAGCAGGCCAAGGCGATCGACTGGATTCGGCCGCCCACCCGCATCAAGGAGACCAGTTTCGCCCCCGACGATGTGCATATCCGCTGGTTCGCCGACGGCACGCTGAATGCGTCGGTGAATTGCCTCGACCGCCATCTGGCCACCAAGGCCGACAAGCCGGCGATCCTCTGGGAAGGCGACGATCCGGGGGAAAGCCGGACCGTCACCTGGCGGGAATTGCACGACAAGGTCAACCGCCTGGCCAATGCCCTGAAGGCCCTGGGGGTTGGCAAGGGCGATTTCGTCACCGTCTATCTGCCGGTGATTCCGGAAGTCCTGGTCGCCATGCTGGCCTGCATCCGCATCGGCGCCGTGCATTCGGTGGTGTTCAGCGGATTTTCCTCGGAAGCCCTGGCCGGGCGGGTGGCCGATTGCCGGGCCAAGGTGCTGATCACCGCCGACGAGGGCCATCGCGGCGGCCGTCGTCTGCCCTTGAAACGCCAGGCCGATGCGGCGCTGGAGAGCATCGCGCACAAGGTCGACCATGTGGTGGTGGTGCGCCGCTCCGGCGCCCCGGTGCCCTTCACCCCCGGCCGCGACCAGTGGTACGAGGAGATCACCGAGGCGGCCGATCCGGTCTGCCCGCCGGTCGAAATGTCGGCCGAGGATCCGCTGTTCATCCTCTATACCTCGGGTTCGACGGGCAAGCCGAAAGGGCTGGTCCATACCACCGGCGGCTATCTGGTGCATGTGGCGACCAGCTGGAAGAACATCTTCGACTACAAGGACGGCGAGGTGCATTGGTGCACCGCCGACGTCGGCTGGGTGACGGCGCATTCCTACAAGATCTATGGCCCCGTCCTCAATGGGGCGACCATCGTGATGTTCGAAGGGGTGCCGACCTGGCCGGACACGTCGCGCTGGTGGTCGATCATCGAGAAGCTGAAGGTCAATATCTTCTATACCGCGCCGACGGCCATCCGCGCCCTGATGCGCGACGGCGAAGCGCCGGTCAGGAAGCATGACCTGTCGTCCCTGCGGGTGCTGGGCTCGGTCGGCGAGCCGATCAATCCCGACGCCTGGCTGTGGTATCACCGGGTCATCGGCGGCGGGCGCTGCCCGATCGTCGACAATTACTGGCAGACCGAAACCGGCGCGGTGATGCTGGTGCCCCTGCCGGGCGCCACGCCCCTGAAGCCGGGGGCCGCGGCCAAGCCTTATTTCGGCATTCGCCCGGTCCTCTTCGATGCGGCGGGCCAAGCCGTGACCGGAGCCGGCACCGGCAATCTGTGCTTCGCCGATTCCTGGCCGGCCCAGGCCCGGACCATCCTGCGCGACCATCAGCGTTTCGTGCAAACCTACTTCGCGCCTTACCCCGGGCACTTCTTCAGCGGCGACGGGGCGAAGCGGGACGAGGACGGCTACTACTGGATCGCCGGCCGGGTCGACGACGTGATCAATGTCTCGGGCCATCGGCTGGGAACCGTCGAGCTGGAAAGCGCCATCGGCTCGCATCCGGCGGTGGCCGAATCGGCCGTCGTCGGCTTCCCCCATGAGATCAAGGGCCAGGGCGTCTTCGCCTATGTGACCCTGAAGGCGGAGTTCGCGGAAACCGACCTGCTGCGGCAAGAAATCGTCGCCTGGGTGCGCAAAAGCATCGGTCCCATCGCCACGCCGGACGTCATCCAGTGGGCGCATGCTCTTCCGAAGAATCGGGCCGGAAAAATCCTCCGCCGCATCCTCACCAAGATCGCCGCCAACGATTTCGAGAATTTCGGCGACGTCACCACCCTGGCCGAACCCGAGGTGGTGGGCGACATCGTCGAGCGCCGCCGGCAAGCCATCGGCCGGCGATAAAACATCTCACGTCATCAGACAGGAAGGTCACGCCATGTCTCTGCGCTCGTTGTTTCGTCCCTTCGTCCGCGCCGCCCTCGGGGCCGTCGGCGCCGTCGCCTTCGCGGCGGCGGCCCAGGCCGCCGGCAAGATCGATGAGATCCACATCGATTATGCCTATTACAGCCCGGTCAGCCTGGTGCTGAAGGACAAGGGCTATCTCGAGGAGGATCTGAAGAAGGACGGCATCGCCGTTCGCTGGGTGCTGTCGCTGGGCAGCAACAAGGCCTTGGAATTCTTGAATGCCAAGAGCCTCGATTTCGGCTCGACGGCGGGCGGAGCGGCGCTTTTGGCCCGCATCAACGGCAATCCGGTGAAGTCGATCTATGTCTCCTCCAAGCCCGAATGGACGGCTTTGGTGACGCAGGGAAAGTCGCCGATTCAAAAAGTGTCCGATCTGGTCGGAAAGCGGGTCGCCGTGACCCGCGGCACCGATCCGCACATCTTCCTGATCCGGGCCCTGGCCGACTATGGCCTGACCGACAAGGACGTCAAGCTGGTGCTGCTGCAGCATCAGGACGGCCGCCTGGCTCTTGAGAAGGGCGATGTCGACGCCTGGGCCGGGTTGGACCCCCTGATGGCGCAGGCCGAGGTCGACGACGGGGCCCGACTGTTCTATCGCAACGCCGAAAACAACACCTACGGCGTTTTGAACTCGCGCGAGGATTTCATCGCCGATCATCCCGAGCTGGTGGTCCGCGTCATCGCGGCTTATGAAAAGGCCCGCCTGTGGGCGATCGCCCATCCGGCCGAGTTGAAGAAGATCATCGCCGACAATGCCAAGATTTCCGAAGCGGTGGCGGCGCGGCAGCTGGAGCGCACCGACCTCGGAAATCCGGTGATCGGCGATCGCCAGAAGGAGACCATCCAGGCGGCCGGCCTGGCCCTGCAGCAGGCCGGCGTCATCGACAAGGACGTCGACGTGCCGGCCGTTTCGGCGGCCCTGATCGAATCGAAGTTCACCAGCAAGATCGCGGTGAAATGAACGTCATGCGCCCCTCGGATCCTTATGACGAAGTGGCGCCGGCGTCCCTGCCGGCGATCGCCGCAGCGCGGCGAATGACCGGCACGGAGGCCGGTCCCACTGTGTCATCGAGATCGGACCGGCGGTCCTGGAAATGGCTGCTCGGTCTGGTCGTGCCGGTCGGGCTGGCCGTCGGCTGGGAAATCGCCGTGTCCTATGGTCTCGGCAATGGCCGCCTGTTGCCGCCGCCTTCGAAGATCATCGCGACGCTGTCGGCCCTGGCGGTCTCCGGCGAATTGACCACGCATATCCTGGCCACGCTCGGCCGGGTCGCCCTGGGGTTCCTCTTCGGGGTGCTCGCCGGGACCTTTTTTGGCGCGTTGACCGGCTATTCGACCCTGGCCCGGGCGCTGCTCGATCCGACCTTGCAGGCGCTCAGGGCCATTCCGTCGATCGCCTGGGTGCCGGTGTTCATCCTGTGGTTCGGCATCTTCGAGACCTCGAAGGTGATCCTGATCGCCGTCGGCGTTTTTTTCCCCATCTATCTGGCCCTGTCGGGCGCCATCCTCGGGGTCGATCGCAAATTGGTCGAGGTGGCCCGGATCTTTCGTTTCTCCGGCCCCGAAATGATCTGGCGGGTCTTGCTGCCGGCCACCTTGCCGGCCTATGTCATCGCGCTCCGGGCCGGTCTCGGACTGGGCTGGATGTTCGTCGTCGCCGCCGAATTCATGGGCGCCAGCGAAGGATTGGGTTTCCTGCTGGTCGACGGCCAGATGACCGGCCGGCCGCAAACCGTGCTGGCCGCCATCGCCGTCTTCGCCATCCTGGGCAAGCTGACCGATTGGCTGCTGGCCGCGGGTTCGGTACGGTTCCTGCGCTGGCAGGACAATTTCAAAGCGACGACGTAAGACCTCAAAGCCCTCCCCTTTGATGGGGGAGGGTCGGGTGGGGGTGATGCCGCAACCAGGAAGACCGTTTATGGATAGAAAAATGATGACGATAGTCCAATGCCGGCGCCGACGATTCGCTTCGGCCATCACCCCTACCCAAACCCTCCCCCATCAAGGGGGAGGGCTTACGGCTCTGTCATGCTGACCCTTTCCAATCTTTCGAAACGTTATCCCAACGGGCATCTGGCGCTGGCCGACATCGATCTGGCGGTCGGATCCGGAGAGATCCTGGGCGTGGTCGGCGGCAGCGGATGCGGCAAGAGCACCCTGCTGCGGCTGATTTCCGGCCTGGAGACGCCGACCGAGGGGCGCGTGGCGATCAACGGCACCCCGGTGACCGGGCCGCGCGACGAAATCGGCTTCGTCTTTCAGGAGCCGCGGCTGATGCCCTGGCTTTCCATCGACGACAACGTGGCCTTCGGCATCCGCCATCTGCCCAAGGCGGAGCGGGACAGCCGGGTCGCCGAGACGCTGGCCCGCGTCGGTCTGGCCGGCTTCGCCGGACACTGGCCGCGCGAGCTGTCGGGCGGCATGGCCCAGCGGGCCGCCCTGGCCCGCGCCCTGGTCGGCCGGCCGGAGATCCTGTTGCTGGACGAACCCTTCAGCGCGCTGGACGCGCTGACCCGCACCGACCTGCAGGAGCATGTCCTGGCCTTGTGGGCCTACGATCGCCCGACCATGGTGCTGGTCACCCACGACATCGAGGAAGCCCTGGCCCTGTCCGACCGCATCGTGGTGATGCAACCGGCTCCCGGCCGGATCCAGGCGACGGTGACGCCGCCATTGCCCAGGCCGCGCGATCGTGCCAGCCTGGAATTTCAGGAATGGAAGCGGCGCCTTTTGGCCGAGCTGCATCATTCCCATATCAAGCCGGCCCGGCAGGGCGAGGAACGCTTTCCCGCCGCGGCCATCTGAGGTGGCGGGACGAAATGACGGCTTTTTTCCATCCGTCATGGCGAGCCGCAAGGCGAAGCAATCCAGCGACCGGCGCGGGCAACTGGATTGCTTCGCTGCGCTCGCAATGACGGATGGTTCCAAGCCAAGCCTGGGAAAATCGTGAAAGGATTCAAGATGAACGCCGATGATCTGCGCGCCTTGCAAGCGCCGTTGAAGGACAAATACCGCGAGGACGCGCAGACCGCCGTCGTCACCCTGACGGCCAAGGGCGAGTTGGACGAGGCCAAGATCGTCTGCAAGGTCGAGACGGGACGCGCCCTGGTCGAGGCCGGTCTGCATCCGGCCACCGGCGGCGACGGCAGCGAGGCCTGTTCGGGCAATATGCTGCTCGAAGCCCTGGTCGCCTGCGCCGGCGTGACGCTGAAGGCGGTGTCGACGGCGCTGGGCATCACCTTGCGGGGCGGCACCGTTTCGGCCGAGGGCGACCTGGATTTCCGCGGGACCCTGGGGGTCGCCAAGGAGGCTCCCGTCGGCTTCCGGGCCATCCGCCTCAAATTCGATCTGCAGACCGACGCCTCGGAGGAACAGCTGGCCTCCCTGGTCAAGCTGACCGAACGCTACTGCGTCATTTTCCAGACGCTGCGCAATCCGCCGCCGCTCAGCCTGGACGTCGCCCTTCATGGCTGATTTCGAAAAGCTGCGCCCCGAGACCCTGGCGGCGCAAGCCCTGGGCCTGATCGACGAGGCGAGCGGCGCGATCATCCCCTCGATCCATCCCTCGACCACCTATCTGCGCGATCCCGACAACGGCTATCGCCGGGGGCGGGTCTATTCGCGGGCCGACAATCCGACCTACGAGCAGGCGGCGGCTTTGCTGAGCGCCTTGGAGGGCGGCGCCGACAGCCTGCTGTTCGCCTCGGGCATGGCGGCGGCGACCGCGGTGTTCCTGGCCCTTTCCCCCGGCGACCATGTGGTGGTGCCGAAGGTGATGTATTGGGCCCTGCGCGCCTGGCTGCATGAGACGGCGACCCATTGGGGCCTGCTGGTCGAGGAGGTCGACACCGCCGATCCGCAAGCGGTGCGGGCGGCCCTGCGTCCCGGCCGGACCCGGCTGGTCTGGCTCGAATCGCCGGCCAATCCGCTGTGGACGGTGAGCGATATCGCCGCCATCGCCGAACTGGCCCACCAGGCCGGCGCCCTTCTCGCCGTCGATTCCACCGTCGCCACGCCGGTCTTCACCCGGCCGCTCGGCCTTGGGGCCGACATCGTCATGCATTCGGCGACCAAATATCTGAACGGCCACTCCGACGTGGTGGCCGGAACCTTGACGACGGCGAGGCAGGATGCGTTCTGGGGGCGGATTCGCCAGGTGCTGACCCGCCACGGCGCCGTCCTCGGGCCTTTCGAAGCCTGGCTGCTGCAACGCGGCATGCGGACCCTGTTCGTCCGGGTGCGGGCCGCCGCCGCCGCCGCCCAGCGATTGGCCGAACGCCTGCAAGCCCATGGCCGCGTCGACAGCGTGCTTTATCCCGGATTGCCCGGTTTCCCCGGGCACGATTTGGCGGCGCGGCAGATGCAGGGCGGCTTCGGGGCCATGCTGTCGATCCGCGTCAAGGGCGGGGCGGCGGCGGCCATCGCCACGGCGGCCGAGGTCCGGCTGTGGAAACGGGCGACGTCGCTGGGCGGCGTCGAAAGCCTGATCGAGCACCGGGCCAGCATCGAGGGCCCGACGACGCCGGTGCCGGCCGATCTGCTGCGCCTGTCGGTCGGTCTCGAGGCGGCCGACGATTTGTTCGACGATTTGGACCAGGCCTTGAACCGAACGGGATCCCTGCGATGACGACCAATCAGCCGATCGCCTATTCCGACGCCAAATTGCGCCGCATCCTGTCCTCGGTGAAGACCATCGCCCTGGTCGGCGCCTCGGCCAATTGGAACCGGCCCAGCTATTTCGTCATGAAATATATGCAAAGCAAGGGCTATCGGGTGATCCCGGTCAATCCGGGCCTCGCCGGCCAGCAACTGCTGGGCGAGACGGCCTATGCCAGGCTGGCCGACATTCCGGAACCGGTCGACATGGTCCAGGTGTTTCGCGCCTCGGCCGCGGCGCCGGGCCTGGTCGACGAGGCCATCGCCATCGGCGCCAAGGTCGTCTGGATGCAATTGGGGGTGCGTCACGACGAAGCGGCGGCGAAGGCCGAAGCCGCCGGTCTGGAGGTGGTGATGGATCGCTGCCCGAAGATCGAATTCGGCCGTCTGGGCGGCGAATTGTCGTGGAGCGGCGTCAACACCGGTCTGATCCTCAATCGTCCCGCGCAGGCGCCGACCGATCGCCATCGCAAGGAACGGCCCCTGCCGCCGCGCAATGTCGACTATGGTTTCGAGACCAAGGCCATCCATTCGGGAGCCTCGCCCGATCCGACCACCGGGGCGCGCATCACGCCGATTTTCCAGACGGCGTCCTATGTTTTCGAAGATGTCGAACATGCCGCGTCGCTGTTCAATCTGCATAATTTCGGCAATCTCTATTCGCGCCTGACCAATCCGACCGTCTCGGTCCTCGAAGAGCGCGTCGCCACCCTGGAGGGGGGCCGCGCCGCCGTCGCCGCCGCCTCGGGCCATGCCGCCCAGTTCCTGACCTTCTTCACCCTGCTGGAGCCGGGCGACGAATTCCTGGCGTCGCGCAATCTCTACGGCGGCTCGCTGACCCAATTCGGCCTGTCCTTCAAGAAGCTGGGCTGGACCTGCCATTTCGTCGATCCGACCGATCCGGAGAACTTCCGGCGGGCGCTGACGCCCAAATGCAAGGCGATCTTCCTGGAAAGCCTGGCCAATCCCGGCGGCGTCGTCTGCGATCTGGAGGCCGTGGCGAAGATCGCCCACGAGGCCGGCATTCCCTTCATCGTCGACAATACCCTGGCGACGCCATATCTCTGCCGCCCGTTCGATTGGGGGGCCGACATCGTCTGCCACTCGACCACCAAATTCCTGGCCGGGCATGGCAGTTCCCTGGGGGGCGTGGTGGTCGAATCGGGGCGTTTCGATTGGACGCAGAACGACAAATTTCCCTCGATGAGCCAGCCGGAACCGGCCTATCACGGGCTGAACTTCTACGAGACCTTCGGCGATTTCGGCTTCACCACCAAGGCCCGGGCCGTAGCGCTCAGGGATTTCGGGCCGGCGCTGGCCCCGATGAACGCCTTTCTCACCCTGACCGGGATCGAGACCCTGCCGTTGCGCATGGAACGCCACGTCGCCAATGCGCAAGGCGTGGCCGAATTCCTCGAAAGCCATCCCTCGGTCAGCTGGGTGTCCTATGCCGGCCTGCCCTCCAGCCGGTTCCACGATCTGGCGAGCAAATATCTGCCGAAAGGGGCGGGGGCCGTCTTCACCTTCGGCGTCAAAGGCGGCTATGCGGCGGGAATCAAGGTCGTCGAGGGTGTGCGCCTGTTCTCGCATCTGGCCAATGTCGGCGATACCCGCAGCCTGATCCTGCATCCCGCCTCGACCACCCATCGCCAGTTGAGCGACGAGCAGCGTCTGGCGGCCGGGGCCGGACCGGATGTGGTGCGCCTTTCGGTCGGACTGGAAACGGTGGCGGACTTGATCGCGGATCTCGATCAGGCCCTGGCGGCGGCGGTGTAAAGGGAATCATCAAGGCTGCAATCGGGCGACAGGGATGCGGTTTCCTCTGGCCTCGGTGGCGCGGGCGTCCCGAGCAACAATTCCGGTGGCGCCGGCGTCCCTGCCGGTGTTCGCCGCCCCGCTGCCGGCTTTGCCGGCACACCGGCAGGGACGCCGGCGCCACTCGTGGATTCTTCCTTTGATTTCACAAGCCCGCGTCTGGCGGACAAGGCGGGCGCGGCGGTCCACCCCACTGGCTTATGCGGCCCCTTTGATCTTGCCGATGAAATCGTCGACCTGTTTGCGCAGGTCGTCGGCGCGGCCGGCCAGGTGAACGGCGGCGGAGGAGATGACCCTGGCTTCTCCGCTGGTGTCTTCCGCCGCCGTTTTCATCCGCCCGACCACTTCCGAGACGGAATTCGTGCCGATGGCCGCCTCGGCGACATTGCGCGAGATTTCGTTGGTCACCGCGTTTTGCTCTTCGACGGCGCCGGCCACGGCGGTCGAGGTTTCCTGGATCTGCCCGACGCTCGAGGCGATTTCCCGGATGGCTTCCGCGGCGGCCGTGGAGGTGAGACGGATCTGATTGACTTGGGTGGCGATCTCGTCGGTGGCCTTGGCCGTCTGATTGGCCAGGGTCTTCACTTCGCCGGCGACCACGGCGAAGCCTTTGCCGGCGTCTCCGGCCCGCGCCGCCTCGATGGTGGCATTGAGGGCCAGCAGATTGGTCTGGCTGGCGATATTCTGGATCAGGGCCAGGATGCTGCCGATTTGCGCGGCGGCGGCCCCCAATTCGCGAACCGTGCGGTCGGTGCGTTCGGCGATGGCGACGGCTTCCGACGAAATCCGGGTGGCCATGGTGGTCTGGCGGTTGATCTCTCCGAAAGAGGCGGCCAGTTCCTCGGCGGCGCTGGCCACCGTCTGGACATTCACCGAGGCTTCTTCCGAAGCGGCCGCCGACGTCAGCGCCTGTTCGACCGTCATCTGGGCATTTCCCATCAGCGCGCTGGCGTTGGACTGCAGCTGGGCGGATGCGGCCGAGACGTCCTGGACGATGCGGCGGACGTTCTCTTCGGCGAAGCGCAAGGCCTCGCGGTCCCGTTCGGCCATCAGGTCGAGGGATCCGTTGATGGTTTGGGCATAGCGCGAAAAGTCGCCGCGCAGACCCGTCGGAACGATCTTGCGGTAATATTGGCGCCGGTTGGCCTTTTCCATGGCCGCTTGCGACTCGCGGCAGAAGGCTTCGGTCAGGTCGAGCAGGCGATTGATATTGTGCAGCATCTGACCGACGTTGCCGTCGTCGCGGATGCCGCCGATACGCACGCCCAGATTGCCTTGGGCGGCGCCGCGGCAGACGGTCATCGCTTTTTCGATGCTGCGGTTGACATGACCGAGAATCTTGTAGAGAGCGATGGTCGGCACGATGATCAGGAGAGAAACTGTCATGGACAGCCACTCTTGCGAAAAACCGCATCCGATCGCCAGCAGAAGGCAGGCGAAAATTACGACCTTGCTACAGAGGACGGCCCTAGAGATCGAGGATAAATTCATCATAATGCTTTCCCTCGGCGATCATTAGTTCGTTGAAAAGATGCGATGAGGCCTCGAGTCCTTTTTTTGTATCGGGACTGTTTCTCTCGACATTCAACAGACGCTGGTAAAGCGGTTGCAGCTTTTCGATCACTTCGCGGCGCGCCACCCGGCGATTGGAGTGATATCCGACGATATCGCCGGTCGGACCGCGGTCGGGCGTGACATGGGCGAAAACCCAATAATGGTCGCCGTTCTTCGCCCGATTGTTGATATAGACGAAGATTTCTTCGCCTTTCGTCAGGTTGTCCCACATCAGCTTGAAAAGACAGCGGGGCGTATCGGGGTGGCGCACGATGCTGTGCGGCTGGCCGATCACTTCCGATTCGGCATAACCCGAGACGGTCATGAACACATCGTTCACATAGGTCAGCCGGCCGGTCTTGTCGGTCTTGCTGACGATCAGTTCGTCGTCGGCGAAGCTCCGCTCCCGTCCCGTCATCGATCGATTCTCTTGTGCCATTGGAAGCCCTCTCGGCTAAGCATGTCCTGTCTGTCAGCCATGGAGCGACTGACGACCATGGCCTGAGGTTATTGCGAATAAATTTTATCCGCAGTCCCCATCCGAGGACTCCTTCGGCGAATTTATCGATCGAGAAGCAGGGGGAGCGAATGTCTTCACATCTCTTCGGAGGAGGCGAGGGACGCAGGGTGCTGGATGACGACCCCATACCAACCCAGCCCCCGGTAGGTTTCATAACCGGGCGTCAGCGCATAGCCGACGATCCGCCCCTTTTCGTCGACATAGCTGTCTTGGCCGCGATTGTCGGTCGAAAGCGGAACGATCTCGCTGAGAATGCCGGAACCATCCGAAGCGGCGATCACCCGATGATGCTGATCGATCAGCAGGCAACGGGTAAAGTTCGCTTCGGCCTTGGTCAGCCGCACGCCTTCGACCACCGCCTGCGCCTGCGGCTGCCAGTCGAAGAATATGCCGAGGACGCCCAATATGCGGCCGTGGGTGTCGCCGCCTTCGCGGATGGCGGTCGAATAGGTGGCGACCAGGGCATTGTTCAGCATGGGGTTGGTGCCGACGTCGGCCACGGCGTACTCGGTGCCGTCGCGCGTCTTCATGGCGTCCCGGAACCACGCCTGCTGGCTGACGTCGCTGTTGACGACGTGAGGATACCGGTCGGGCCGCCCGTTGGCCCGCACGCGTCCCTGGGTGTCGGCGACCCAAAGATCGAGATAGACGGTATAGGAATCGAGAATGACGCGCAGCCGTTTGGACGTGAAGGCGGCCATGTCGGCGGTATCGTTGCTCAGGCAATCGACCATTGCCGAGTCGGTGGCCCACCACCGTACGTCGCAAGACCGTTCATAAAGATTGCGATCGATGATTTCGATCATATTGAGGGCAAGGTCGACGAGTCGGGAGCCGCGGAGTTGCCGGACCAATGATTCGCCCAACCGCGTCAGATCCCCGATGGTGGTGGCGAGTTCGCTTTCCAGGGACTGGGTGATTCTCGAAATGTCGTCGGAGACATTTTTGACCTCATTGGCCACGACGGCGAAGCCGCGGCCCGAGTCTCCGGCCCGGGTCGCCTCGATCAATGCATTGAGGGAAAGAATGCGGGTCGTGCTGGTTACCTTTTTGATCGCCAGGATTTTTTCCCGGGCGACGATGTCGACGGCCTGGGTAAGCTCGATAATCCGTTCCGCGTCCGCCATGCTGCTCTCCTTGGTGGACATAAATTGGGCATTTTTATTTATGGTTACATTGTGAGCAGGTGGCACCGAATCAAGAAACAAGCGGCCGATTCGTCGCGAAAGGTTGCGGCCTGGTCAATGACGATAGGAAAAACTGGTAAAATCCTGTAATAAAAATTCAATTCTCAATTGTACTGTTTTCCCCCTGCCGGTTATGATAAATGGTGTCATTGCTTCACCTAAAGAACTGATGATGACACCAGGGGTGAAGTGACGGCTTTTTGTCGCCGCAATTCCAAGCTGCGAAAAAACAAGGGAAATATAAATGCGACTCCGCTCACCGGAGGCCGCCGTTTCGACCGAAACGGCGGGCCAGAGGGGCGGGAAAGTCCCGTGAATAGATGGTGACCCGGGTGGCGCCGCCGGCGCCGAAATCAGGTCAGGGAGGCGATCTGTTGCAGGACGGCCGTGCGGTTGAGGGCGATCCGACCGCGGCCGAGCGTCACGATGCCGGCTTCTTCCCACTTGCTCAGCACCTTGTTGACGCTTTCACGGCTGATCCCCAGATGCTCGGCCAGAACCTGCTGGGACAGGCAAACCTCCATCGGGCCGCCTTTCTTCTCTCCCGCCATCTGGCCGAGCGCCAGCAGATGCTTGGCCAGACGTCCGGGCAGCGACAGGAACACCACATCGTCCAGCAACTCGTCGGCGCGCCGGATGCGGTGGCATAACACCTTCAACAGTTTCAAGGCCTGGGCGGGATTGCGGTCGAGGACGGAAAGGACGTCCCGCCGCTCCAGGGCCAGCAGCAGGCTTTCCTCGATCGCCTTGGCGTCGGCCGATCGCTCGCCGCCGTCGAGGACGGCGATTTCGCCCAGCAGATCGCCCGGTCCCAGGACGCCGTAACTGATTTCCCGGCCTTCCGGCGACATCGTCCCGATGCGGATCATGCCCGAGATCACCACATAAAGCCGCTCCCCCGGGTCGCCTTTCAGAAAAAGCGATTCATGCTGAGCGAGCTGCACCGTGCTGGCGCGGGCGGCCAATTCCGTCAGAAGGTCGGGCGGCGCCGACGAAAACAACGGCGTCTCCGCCAATAACATGCGGCGTTCTTGGAGAGGGTTGGACATTGGGCGAGATCCTCGGGTCGAGCTGTCAACAGACCTTTGCCAACATCTGACGATACCGTGCAAAAGCCACCAAATCGTTAACAAATTGTATGTTTTAACGCATAGATTGTTAATGATCCGAGGGATATACGTTGCGGGTTACTTCGCATTTATCAACTGCACGCATATTGCCGCGCATTCATCCGCGTTGCCAGTTCAATCGCTTGCAGACCGGTCGACAGCGGAGGACGGTTTCCCTATGATCTCCGATTGTCGCCTCCTTAAGTTTCCGGGAAGGATAAAAATGGCGGGATTAGATTCGATCCTCCTGTTCGCCGATTTGCCGCCGGAAACCATCGCGGCGATCGGGGGCAAGGCGGCGTGGCGTGAATACGCCGCCGACCAGCAGGTTTTCGACAAGGAAAGCGACGCGATCGACGTCTACTTCATCGTCTCGGGGAGCGTGCGGATCTTGCGATCCATCGCCCCGGACCGCGAGGTGGCGCTGGCGGATCTTGGGCCCGGCCATTTCTTCGGCGAATTGGCCGCCATCGACGGCGGGAAACGTTCGGCTCGGGTGATCGCCCTCGAACCCACCGTGCTGGCCTCTCTCGACGGACCGGCCTTCGAGGCGGTCATGGCGGCTTACCCGCTGGTGACGCGCCGGGTTCTGCTGCGCATGGCGCAGATCATCCGGACCCTGGACAATCGGGTGTCCGAGCTGTCCTCGCTTTCCGAAGGCCAGCGGATCATGGCCGAACTGGTCCGCCTCAGCCAGCCCGACCCCCGCCGGGACGGCGGCTTTTATATCCCCGACCTTCCCAACCATCGGGAAATCGCCGGATGGGCCGGAACCGACCGCGAAGCGGTGGCGCGGACCATCGGCGAACTGACCCGCCTGCGCGTCGTGGAGCGTCGCTCGATGAGCATGATGATCCGGGATTGGCCGAAATTGCGGGCCATGGCGCAAGCCGGAAAAGATTCGACCCAACTATGAACGCGCTCACAGATCGCATCGGCCCCCAAGGCTAGGATCACGGCAAGTCAGATCGGGGATCCCGCCAAACGAAACTTGCGGCAGGACAAGACGATCGGGACGATCCTGGCCATTTCTTTTAGATGGGGTACGAAAATGTTGCAGCTTTATGTCACTTATGCCGCCGGTAAAGCTCGTCTTGCCAAAGGCATCAAATCTTTTCTGTCGAATCAGTCGGGCGT
>JAATGN010000171.1 GCA_015654615.1 Rhodospirillales bacterium | reverse complement strand
TCCGGCGCCGCCCCCGGCGGTGACGGCGGAAGCGGCGGATTTCGTCGTGGGAACCGGCTGGTCCGAGCTGCCGGAAGAGCTGGTCGCGCTGGGCAAGAAGCATATCCTCGACGCCATCGGCCTGGCCCTGGCCGGTGAACGGGCGGAAAGCGGTCCGATCATCCGGCGCTATCTGGAAACCGTCGGCCTGGCCAAGGGAAAATCGACCGTGCTGGGGACGAAACTGCGGGTGCCGGCCCGCTTCGCCGCTTTCGCCAATGGCGTCGCCATCCATGCCGACGATTTCGACGACACGCAACTGGCCGTGGCCAAGGACCGCGTCTACGGCCTGCTGACCCATCCGACGGTCACCGCCCTGTCGTCGGCGCTGGCGGTGGCCGAGGCGAAGGGCGCCTCCGGCCAGGACTTCATGCTGGCCTACCATCTGGGCGTCGAGGTCGAGACCAAACTGTCGGAAGCCATTTCGCCCCGTTCCTATGAAAGCGGCTTCCATTCGACGCCGATGTGCGGCGTCTTCGGGTCGGCCACCGCCGCCGCCAAGCTGCACGGCCTCGACGCCGGCGGGGTCCGCCGCTGCTACGGCCTGGCCGCCGCCGAGTCCGGCGGACTGCGCGAGAATTTCGGCACCATGACCAAGCCGTTCCAGGCCGGCCACGGGGCCGAAGCGGGAGTGATGGCGGCGGACCTCGCCGCCCTGGGCTGGACCGCGGCGGAAGATATCTTCGAAGCGAAACGCGGCTTCTTCGCCGCTTTCGGCGGCGGCTTCGACCCTGCTGCGATCGTCGGAAAATTCGGCAAACCCTGGACCTTCTTGTCGCCGGGCGTCTCGATCAAACCCTATCCGTCGGGCTCGCTCACCCATCCCGCCATGGACGAGCTTCTGGACCTGATCCGCGGCAACGCCATCACCGCGGCGCAGGTGGCCGAGGTCAAGGTCGGCACCAACAAGCAGATGCTGAACACGCTGATCCATCACCACCCGAAGACCGGGCTGCAGGGCAAGTTCAGCATGGAATATTGCATGGCGGTGCTGCTGGTCGACGGCCATGCCGGCCTGGCCCAATTCACCGACGCCATGGTGGATCGTCCGGCCGTCCAGGAGATGCTGCGCCACGTCACCTTCTACAACAACCCGGAGGCCGACGCGGCGGGCGCCGACAAGATGCGCAGCATCATCGACATCGTCTTGAAGGACGGTCGGACCTTTTCCGGCCAGGCCGACTTCGCCAAGGGCAGCCCGCAAAAGCCGATGACCTTCGACGACGCCGTCGAGAAGTTCCTGGGCTGCGCCGAATACGCCCGTCTGTCCAAGACCCGGGCCGACGGCATCGTCGCCCAGGTCAGGGACCTGGAGAAATTGAAGGATATCCGCACCTTCGTCCGAACCCTTGCCGCTGCTTGACGCTTCCTTCCTGGCGCGGCAAATCGGCCGGCCCGCCGTACCTCCCCTGCGGCGGGCCGGTATTTTTTGAAGGGAGAGAGGCTTTCGTTCCGCATCTTTTCCTCCGTACCGCTGGTGTCAGTATGGAAAATAGGGGATAGGATGCGCCCCTGGCTTTCGGCCGAGGGACGAAAGCACGAGATCTTTCGAACGGGAAAAAAAATTCATGGCCAAAGCCGATGATATTTCGGACGTCGATCGGGTTCTGCCCCTGTCGCGTCTGATCATTCTGGGGATTCAGCACGTCCTGGTGATGTATGCCGGAGCGGTCGCCGTGCCGCTGATCCTGGGCGGCGTGCTGAAGCTGCCCAAGGACCAGGTCGCCCTCCTGATCAGCGCCGATCTGTTCGCCTGCGGCCTCGTCACCCTGATCCAGACGGTCGGCGTCTGGGGCTTCGGCATCCGGCTGCCGGTCATGATGGGCGTCACCTTCGCCGCTGTCGGACCGATGATCGCCATGGCCGGCAATCCGGAGTTCGGCCTGCTCGACATCTATGGCGCGGTGATCGGGGCCGGGATTTTCGGCACCCTGGTCGCCCCCCTGGTCAGCCGCATGCTGCCCCTGTTCCCGCGCGTCGTCACCGGTTCGGTGATCACCATCATCGGCATCACCCTGATGCGGATCGGCATCAATTGGGCGGCCGGCGCCGCGGTGCCGACGGCGCCCGGCTACGGCGATCCGTTTCATCTCGAGGTGGCGCTGATCGTCCTTCTGTCGATTCTGGCCATCGTCAAATATGTCAAAGGCTTCTTCGCCAATATCGCCGTGCTGCTGGGCATCGTCGTCGGCTTCGTCATCGCGCTGGTCGAGGGCGAGGTGAATTTCGCCGGCCTCGCCGCCGCCCATTGGCTCGACCTGGTCTATCCCTTCCAGTTCGGCATGCCGAAATTCAGCCTGATCCCCATCCTCACCATGTGTCTGGTGATGGTGGTGGTGATGATCGAATCCACCGGCATGTTCCTGGCGGTCGGCGAACTCACCGGCAAGCCGGTCACCAGAGAGGATCTGGCGCGCGGCCTCAGAACCGACGGGCTGGGCACGCTGATCGGCGGCCTCTTCAACACCTTCCCCTATACCTCCTATTCGCAGAACGTCGGCCTGATCGGCGTCACCAATGTCCGCAGCCGCTGGGTCTGCGCCACCGGCGGCGCCTTTCTGGTGCTGCTGGGTCTGTTTCCCAAGATGGCTTTTCTCGTCGCCTCGATTCCGCAATTCGTCTTAGGCGGGGCCGGCATCGTGATGTTCGGAATGGTCGCCGCCACCGGCATCCGCATCCTGGGCGAGGTCGATTACCATCGGCAAAAGGCCAATGCCTATATCGTCGCCATCAGCATCGGTTTCGGGATGGTCCCCCTGGTGGCCGACAAATTCTTCCAGGCCCTGCCGAAAGGGCTGTCGCCCCTGCTGCAAAGCGGCATTCTGCTCACCTCGATCGTCGCGGTGCTGCTCAATGTCTATTTCAACGGCACGGGATCGATCGAACGGGCCGAGCAGGAGGCGGCCGAAGCCGCGAGAGAGGCCGAGGCCGGGTGAACCAGAAGACAGTCTCCAGTTTGCCAAGGCCGTCCGAAGAGGATCAGTTGGCGACCATGCCGGCGGCACTCGGCCCTTTTTCCAGGCCGGCGCGGAACATGTCCAGTTGCCAGGCCATTTCGTCGCCGCTCAGGCTGTAGCCGTCGTCCTGTCCGGGCTTCAGCACCTCGTCCAGGGCGACATTGCCGAACCGCATCTGCAATTCGACGGCGAAAGCGGCGGAGAGGCCGGCCTTCCAGGCCAAGGCGCAACTGGCCCGGGCCGACCGGGCGGCGGCGATCTCCAGCACCGTCGACACCCCGATATCGGCAAGGACGGCCAATCCGGCCACCAGATCGTCCGAATGGTCGGTCAGCAGCGCCACGGTCAGCGCCATCTCGTCGAGCTGTCCGCCCGCCTGCAGGGCGCGCATCCTGTCGAGCGCCGGCCGATAATGCTCCTCCATGGCCGGGCCGGGCCGCAAGCCGGCCGGGCCTTCGTTCGCCGCCCCGGCCGGTCGCTGGCGAAGGCTTTGCTCGATCGCCTTGGCGACGGCGGAGGCTGTCTGGACCGGCAGATCGTGGCGCAACAGGATGTGATCCAGGACGTGGGGCGCCGCCATCTCGACGACGCGATCGAGGGCGGCTTCGCTCAATTCGCGCCGAAAGACCAGCGGCTCCTGCCAGCTCGGTTCGGCCGAGGCGCCGCTGATCAGGGCATCGAGGGTGTCTTCCTGCAGATTGACATTGGCATTCTTCAGCAGATGGGTAATGGCCGGCGGATCGCGGCTGGCGACGATCTCCGCCGTGACCCTGGCATCGACATAGGCGCGGCGGGCAATGGCGGCCAGCACGCCCTCGGCCGGAGCGCCGGCGATCAGCGCCAGCAGATCGTCGTCGCGGAGCAGCGGCGAATATTGCAGGACCGGAGCGGCGACGGCGATCTGCCGGTCGCGCGCCAGCTTGCGGATCACCGCCGGATCGATGTCGTCGGCGTCCTTCAGGGCATTGGCGACGATGGCCCGGATGCGCACCGCCGGATCGTCGGCCAGGCGGATCATCACCTCCTCCATGATCTCCCTGGACCGGGCCTGCCCCTCGGAAACGCCGATCAGGCGTCCGTAATGACCGATTTTGACGGCCAGCTCCATCCGCACGGCCAGGTCGCCGTCGGCCGCCAGCAAAAGATTTCCTTTGGCCGGGGTGGCCGGATTGCCCGCCACCGCGGACCGCACCTCGCCGGCGCTGTCGCCGGCCAGGAAATAGAGGATTTCCGCCGGCGCATCCCGGCGCAGGGCGAGGTCCCGCCGATGCCGCCAGTCATCGCTTGCGGCGATGTCGCGGGCCGCTTCGTAGGAAAGCGGCGGAAAATCGGGCAGGGACGGCTCCGTCTCAGCCATCATCGGCGCCCTCCCGCCGCGGCCGCCATGGCATAGCTTCCCTTTCCGGCGCGCTTGACGCTGTACATCGCCATGTCGGCCCGGCTGACGAATTCATTGATCCCCTCGGCCGTCTTCGGGTCGTAAATGGCCAGCCCGATCGACAGCTTCAGCGGCCGGTCGGGCGCTGCGGAATAGGAAATCAGCGCTCCGGCGGCGGCCAGGAAGACCTGGGCGCGGTTGACCGCCACCGTTTCGTCGGCACTGTCCAGCCAGACGGCGAATTCGTCGCCGCCCAGGCGCGCCACCAGATCGGTGCTGCGCGTGTTGTTGCGCAGGATATCGGCCAGAAAGCACAGGGTTTCGTCGCCTTTGGCATGACCGTGCAGATCGTTGACCAGCTTGAAATTGTCGAGATCGAGATAGAGCAGGGCGGCCGTCTTGGCGTCGCGCTGCAGCCGCTTGAACCGCCGTTTCATCTCGTCGTAGAAGCCGCGGCGATTGAGCAGGCCGGTCAAGGGGTCGGTCCTCGAGGCGTCGAGCAGCAGGCGATAGCTGGCCCGCTGCTCGATGGCGGCGCCGATCTGACCGCTCAAGGAGGCGAGCAACTGGCGATCCCCATCGGTCCAGGCGGCATGGCCGGATCCGCGCCACAGCAAAATGGCGCCCACCAGGCGGCCGCCATAAACGGTCGCCGCCAGCAGCACTGAAAAAACGCCGGCTTCGAGCACCCGCGGCTGTTCCTTCGGCCCGTCGAGCAGCCGTTGAAGAAGGGAATCGACCTGTTCCGCCGTTCCCACGCTGCCGAACGACACGGTGGGAACCAGTTGGGGCCGGCTTACCAAGACGTCCGGTCGCAGCGTCGTCGTAAAAATCTGGCAGCCGGCGGCGCCAAAGCCATGGGTGCTGGTGCTGGCCGCCACCTGCAGCATGTCGCTGGGATCCGCTTCGTGGCGAAAAACATTGGTGATCCGGACAAAGATCCGTTCGCGATTGCGTTGCTCGGCCAGGAAACGCTGATGCTTGCGCGTTTCGGTGACGTCCCGGCAAATGCCGCGGGCCCCGCACCAATTTCCGTGTTCGTCGTAAAGCGGGACCGCCGAAACCTCGAAGCACAACAGCTTGCCGTCGACATGCCGCATCCAGATTTCGACGTCCTCGACCGGCACCGGCGTGGAAAAAGGCGAGATCGCCGCCTGCGGCGCCGAAGGCTCCAGCAATTCGCCGGGCCGGCTGCCGATCAGGTCCCGCGGGCCGACACCGGCGATTCCTTTCGGCGTCACCATGCTGAAGGTTCCATCCGCCGCCGTTTCCCAGGCGTAATCGCTGGAGACTTCGACCAGCGTCTTGAACCGGGCCCGTGAACTGACCAGGGCGTTCTGCAGGCTGACATCGACACTCCGATCCATCGCCAACACCAGCCGCCAGCCCGGCGTCACCAATGGAAAGGCGAAGAGGTCGAAAATGTGCGATCCGTCCAGGCCACCGACCTGGACGCGCCGGGAGGACCGCTCCGGTTCCGGCGGCAGGAGAAGAACCGCGGCCACCGGCGCGCTCGGGACATGGCCATCCTCCGCGAGCAGGCCGCGGTCTTTTGAAAACAGCGGATTGGCGAGAACGACGCGGCCGTTCTGATCGAGAACGCAGGCCGGTTCGGCAAAAGACAGCACGGCTTTGGCATCGAACCGCAAATCGGCTTCGATCAAGTCTCCGTCGGGCGCCTTATCCTTCGCCATCGCTCAATCATCCACCCCGGTTCCCCGCCGCTCCATAACGGCGGAAGGCGCCCTGCCGCTCCGATGTCTACGGACCCTGACGCCAAGTTTCGTCAAAGCAGGCGCTAGTCTGGAACCTTACCATAAGGCGCGGCCTCATCGACAATCTGCTGCTTAAAGATTGACGCAATAAACGGCGGTGCTTGGCCGAAGCCACAATTTCCCTTCCCCTTGCCTTCCCCACAATGCCTGGCCGAACACAGGAAGATAAAAGGATCATCGGAAAGACTTTCCGCGATGATTCTTTTATTCAACTTATTCAAAACCCTTCCGTAGAGTGAGGCTATCGCCTGCCGATTCGCTGGTTTCATATGTTGAACTTATTGATTTCATGTATTTATCAGGCGTCCGGCCATTTTAACAGTCGAATCATGCTGTACTATTTGAATCCACCATGATATTTTCTGATCAAGATAGGAAACTCTGGTTCAGTATAATGAACTTCGACCGCGACTCATCGAGCAAACCGGCGGTTCCCGCCCTGATCCGGGGGTTCGCGATCCTGGACCTGCTTGCCAGGCAGCCGGGATTGACCTTTACCGACATCCACTCCCGGCTCGGACTGCCGAAAAGCAGCGCCTTCCATCTGATCGCCACGCTGTGCCGGCTGGGCGTCCTGCAAAGCCTGCCCGACGGCGGATATGTCCTGGGCCTGCGGCTGTCCGAACTGGGAGCGGCGGCCACCGGACAAAACCACATCGACCGCGATGCGCAGCCTTACCTGCGGGCCTTCGCCCGCCGCGCCCAGCTCACCTGCCATCTCGGCGTGCTGGAAGGCCACGAGGCGGTCTATCTGTGCAAGGAGGAGTGCCAGCAGGAGATCAAGATCAACAACACCTGGGTGGGCAAACGCCTGTCCCTCAACCGCTCCGCCCTGGGAAAAGTCCTGTTGGCCTGGCTTCCCGAAGCGGAAATGGACGAGTTGATCTCCTTCATCGACTGGGACAGGAAAACCGCCAATACCTTGAGCAGCCCGGCCGAACTGAAGGCCGATCTGGCGCGCGTCCGGGACCGGGGCTGGGCCACCGACGACGAAGAGGATGTGCCGAACATCCGCTGCGTCGCGGCCCCGGTGACCGACGGCAAAGGAAAAATAATCGCCGCAATCAGCGCCGTCGGAACGATCCTTCAAATCAATGAGGCCAGATTCCCCGTATTGGCGAATCAACTGCTCGATCTGTCCAAAGAAATAACGGCGTCAATTTATAAAAAATAATATTATTATAAGTAATTGACGATATTAAAAAATACAATTCACTGTTGCATGGATTTTTTACGAAAAATCATCGTGAATTTATCCGTCTGTAACTTGCAACGCTGCAAAAACGCGCTTCTCCTTTTAGAACAGTTCCGTGTCCGCAAATCTGGAATAGGGAAGAAACAATGACAAATGTTGGTTTTATCGGCCTCGGCATCATGGGCTCCCCCATGGCCTCCAATCTGCTGGCGGCCGGGCACCGGCTTTTCCTCCACACCATCGAAGGCGTGCCGCAGCCGCTGGTCGACCTGGGCGGGACCGTCTGTTCCTCCAGCCAGGAGGTCGCCCGGAACGCCGAGATCGTCATCATCATGGTCCCCGACACGCCGCATGTCGAAGCGGTGCTGTTCGGGCCCGACGGCGTGGCCAAAGGCCTCGCCCCGGGCAAGGTCGTGGTCGACATGAGTTCGATCTCGCCGATCGAGACCAAGCGTTTCGCCGCCGCCATCAACAAAAGCGGCTGCGACTATCTGGATGCGCCGGTCTCCGGCGGCGAGATCGGGGCCAAGGCGGCGTCTCTCACCATCATGGTGGGCGGCCCGGAAACCGCCTTCGAACGGGTCAGGCCCCTGTTCGAAAAGATGGGCAAGAACATCACGCTGGTCGGCGGCAACGACGACGGCCAGACCTGCAAGGTGGCCACCCAGATCCTCGTCGCCCTGACCATCGAGGCGGTCGGCGAGGCCCTGCTGCAGGCCGCCAAGGCCGGGGCCGATCCGGCCATAGGCCGCCAGGCCGTGATGGGCGGCTTCGCCGCGTCGCGCATTCTCGAGGTGCACGGCGAGCGCATGGTCAAG
>JAATGN010000068.1 GCA_015654615.1 Rhodospirillales bacterium | reverse complement strand
GCTCTTGCGCTGCCGGCTTCGCCGGCACACCGGCGGGGACGCCGGTGCCACTGGGATTATTTCACAAGCTCGAAAGCGGGAATCCGGGAGTCTCGGAAACGCCCGTGGGGTGCACCCTGGATTCCGGCTGATCCAAGGCAATGACGAGAAAGATCGATGATCCAGTCCGCTCGCAAATCGCTCTAGAGGCGCGGCGATTCGGGCCCATGCCGGTGACCATGCGGATGCAAATGCGCTTCACCGTCGGCGTGGACATGCCAATGCGCGTGGGCCAGATGAGTCCGCCGCAGCAACGCGCCGTCGGCCAGGATGTCGGCTGGTTTGCCCTCGCCGGCCAGACGGCCGTCGGCCAGCACGAAGACATAATCGGCAATGTCCTCGACGATATCGAGGTCGTGCGTCGCCGTGACGATCGTTCGCCCGGTGTTTTTGCTCTCGGCCAGAAAACGGATGACTTCGCCCCGGCTTTCCGGATCCAGCGCGGCGGTCGGTTCGTCCAGGAGCAGCACCTCGGGCTCCAGGATGAGCACGGAGGCCAGCGCCACGCGTTTTTTCTCGCCGCCGGAGAGGCGATGCGGCGCCCGGTCTTTCAGGTGACCGATCGCGAAGCGGGCCAGCGTTTCCTCGACCTGCCGCAAAATCCTGTCCTTGGGCCAGCCGAGTTGCAGCGGACCGAAGGCCACTTCATCGAAGACCGTCGGATTGAAGATTTGCACGTCCGGATTCTGGAACACCAGTCCGACCCGCCGCCGGAAGGCGAAATTGGTTTCGGCCTCCGCCAGGGCCGTCTCGGACAAGACGTCCCCGAAAGCCCGCAGTTCACCCGTATCGGGAAAATAGAGGGCGTCCAGCAGGCGCAGCAGGGTCGATTTTCCCGAGCCGTTGGCGCCGAGCAGCGCCACGCGCTCCCCCCGCCCGATCCGCAGGGAAAGTTCGGAGAGGGCCGCCTGAGTCTGATAGGCGTAGGAAACGTCGATGAGTTCGAACAGGCAGTCGGTCATTTTTGCACCCAGAGAATCGCAGCGGGCAGCGCCAGCGCGCCGGCCAGCGCAAACCAATCGCGCGGCCGGGTCCGGAAGTCGTCCAGCAGGAGGATTTCCCCCCGATAGCCGCGCGACAGCATGGCCAGGTGCACGTCGGAGCTGAGCTGGAACGCCTTGCCCAGGAGCACGCCGGCCGCCGCCGCCGCCAGCCTGCGCTGCTGGCGGCCGTTCATCGGCGCCACGATGCGGCTGCGTCCGGCCTCGAACATCTGGGCGGCGATCTGCAGCAACAGGAAGATATAGCGGTACGTCATTCCCAGGATCGCCACCAGCACCACGGGAACGCCCAGGGTTCGCATGGCCTTGAGCACATGCGTCCAGGGCGTCGACAGGATCAGCAGCAGGGCGAAGGTGGCCGATGTCTCGGCCCGCCCGACGAGGAAGGCGGCGCTGCGCAGGCCCTGGAGCGTCACGGTCCAATGCAGCAGCGGAATTTGCAGGAGCGGGGTGCCGGGGACCAGCACGATCGAGGGCAGGGCGATCACCCCGGTGAACAGCAGGACGCTCGCCCAGACCTGTTTGCCGAGCCGGGCCGGCGAAATGTGGGAAGACAGGGCGAGAACGATCGCCAGCAGAAAGAGCGAGACGAGCCCGGTCAGCGATTTCGACAACACCCCGCTGACGATCAGCGCCAGGAAGCCGACGAGTTTGACGCGGGGATCGAGCCCCTGCAGGAAGCCATGGCGGAGACCGACGGATTCGGCCTCCAGGGCATGCGCCAGGGCCTGCACGAAGCCGTGCGCCAGCCTGTCGGCAAAATTGCCGTGACGATGGCGGCCGCCGCCTTGCACAAAAGATTGTTCGCTCATGGAGTCTGGGACCGCCGCCTTGTTGTCCGAGGCGTCGCGGCCGAACCGGGACCGTGCCCGGTTCGGCCGCGACGCATCAACGGGCTGATGATTCCGGTATTTCTTTCCGGAAAGAAAATTTCGCGATCAACAGGAACAGCAGCAGGATCACTCCGGCGCCGAACACGGCGGAAAGGATATAGCCGAAACCGGCGCTGTGCAGGAAGCTCGGCGCATAATCCGGGAAAGGCGCCTTCCATAGGCAGGCCAGGCGCTCCAGCACTTCGGGCGCGGCTTCCGGCGGCGCGATATTGCCGGACGCCTGCAGGATCTGCTGCCGCGCCTCGGGGTTGGCAAAATCCTCCGCGCCCCATTCGCCCCAGGCCGTGCCCGCCGCCAGCAAGCCGAGCGGCGACAGGATCATCAATCCGGCGAGCGTATACCAAAGGGTCCGGGTCGATTTCCAGACGTTGCCCGCCATTACTCTCGCGGCGCCGTTCGGAATGGAAAAAGCCAGCAGCTCCGGGTTGGCGCGCTGCAGATAGGCGACCAGGCCGCCGGAAATGACCAGTTCGGCCAGGCCGGCGAAGCTGAGATGGCCGACCATCATCGCCGGGATGGCGATGGCGAGCGGATAGGGCGCATACAGGGGGGCCCCCGTCGCATCCTGGAACAGCATCGGCTGAATGCCGAATTCGACGGCCGCGAAGAAAGCCGAGACGTTGATCGCCAGATACCCGGCGATGGCCGCCGCCACCACGCGGCGGGACGAGCCGAGCGCGGCGTTTCCGGCAATCAGCGCGTAGGTCCAATAGGCGACCAGGGATCCCACCACCGCCATGTTCAGGCAATTCGCCCCGAAGGTGGTGATGCCGCCGTCGCCGAAGAACACCGCTTGAATCAGCAGGGCGATCGAGACGGCGACGATCGACGCCCACGGACCCAGCACGATCGCCGCGATGGTCATTCCGACGGCATGACCGGTCGTTCCGCCCGGCAAGGGCAGATTGAACATCATGATCACGAAGCTGAAGGCGGAGAAGACCGCCAGCAGCGGAACCATGCGCGTATGCAGCAGGCGTTTGACGCGGGCGAACGCCACGGACCAGAAGGGCAGGGCGGCGGCGTAGGTGACCGCGCAGGTCGCCGGACTGAGATAACCGTCGGGAATATGCATCGAAGACCTCGAACTGAGTCTGTATGATTTTTTTTTATTTTGTATGAAGCATACCGATGAGTCAATTCCCGGCCTTGCGCCGCGGGGCGACGAACACGGAAAATATTGAATTGACCCGTCATCTTCGCGAAAGCGGGGGATGCCCCCATTTTCGTCCCTCTCCGCCAGGCGGGAGAGTAGAAGGGGCAAAACCTCGGGCACGCAAGTCCGGGCATGACTATTTATGATTGTATTAGTATCGTTGAATTTTTACCGTAAGGATGCTCCGCAATTAAGCCGGACAGCCGTGGATCACGTCCGGGCAGGACGGACTCGGAGCCCTGCCCGGCGTTCGAGGCTTCAGAACTTGATGTTGGTCCTGACGCCGAGGATGAAAGCGTTGTCCATGGCGGCGGCCGGTGCGGCGGGATCGGCCGTCGGGCTGGCGGCGTAGCCGGCCGGGTGGATGATGTACTGCAGATCGGGCTGGATGACCCACCAGGGGGCGGCGGCATATTGGTAGGTCAGTTCGATGGCCGCCTCGTAGTCGCGGACCGGCCGGGTCGGGTTGGCCAGGTTGTCGTCGCGGTCGCTGTCGCTGGCGGCGGAGCCGATCTTGGCATAG
>JAATGN010000373.1 GCA_015654615.1 Rhodospirillales bacterium | reverse complement strand
GCACACCGGCGGGGACGCCGGTGCCACTGGGATTATTTCACAAGCTCGAAAGCGGGAATCCGGGAGTCTCGGAAACGCCCGTGGTGCGCCCTCTGGATTCCCGCTGATCAAAGGGAATGACGAGATAAGGTGAGCGATCCAATATGAACGCAAACCGCTCTAGACCCAAAGCTGTCCATTTACAGGAATGCCGTCATTGCGAGCGGAGCGAAGCAATCCAGAAGCCGGCGGCAGGACAGGATTGCCGCGCCTAAAGGCCCGCAATGACGAAACTTGAGGGAACAGTATCGGGTCTGGACCTCCGCAGCCTTTCGCTACCTTCTTTTCGTCATCACCGGGCTTGACCCGGTGATCCACGTGGCTCGATCAAGCGGCGACGTTCGGCCCCGGCACGTGGATGGCCGGATCAAGTCCGGTGATGACGACTTTAGGGTTTGCTGCACCTGCGTGCCCGGGGTTATGCCCCACTTACCGAAAATAGACTTATCTGATTGATCCTAAACGGCAAAATCCGTAATGGCGGCCAGGCGTTCGAGGAGGCCCGACAGGACGCGGGCGGCGACGGCGACGTCTTCCGGCAGGACCGCTTCCGCCGGATTGTGGCTGATGCCGCCGGTGCAGCGGATGAACAGCATGGCCACCGGGGCGAGGGAGGCGATCGCCATGGCGTCGTGGCCGGCGCCCGAGGCCAGGGCATGAACCGGCAGGCCGCATGCGGCGATGGCCTCGGCGATCACCGAACGCAGATGCGGCGCGCAATGGACGCTGGGCGACTGGTGAAAGGTTTCGCCGTGCCAGGACAGTCCGCGCCGTTCGGCGATTTGGGCGACGGCCCGATCGACGGCGGCCAGGGCCGCGAGGCGCGCCGCATCCTGTTCGGCCCGCAGGTCGAGGGTGAAGACCGCCGCGCCGGGAATCACATTGACGGCGTCCGGTTGCACGCCGAGCCGGCCGACCGTGCCGACCACGCCTGTTTCGAGGGCGATCCGTTCGATGGCCAGCACCATTTCGGCCGCCGCCGCCAGGGCATCCCGCCTTTGCCCCATCGGCACGGTGCCGGCATGACCGGCGACGCCTTCGACGCGGAAACGCTTCCGGGTGGCGCCGCAGATGGCGGTGACCACGCCGACCGGCAGGCCCAGGCTTTCCAGCACCGGGCCCTGTTCGATGTGAGGTTCGAGATAGGCCAGCACGCCGCCCTGGTGCGCCGCCTGACCGATCGTCCGCGGATCGAGTCCGAAACCGCGCATCGCTTCGGCCAGGCTGAGGCCGGCCTCGTCGCGGATGTCCAGCCAGGCCGGATCGAAGCTGCCGGCCAGGGCGTGACTGCCGATCAGGCTGGTGCCGAAGCGCACGCCTTCCTCTTCGCCGAAGCCGACCACCTCGATGGCGAAGGGCAGCCGGCGGCCGGCGGCATGTAGATCGGAAACCGCCTGGATCCCCAGCAGGACGCCGAGGATACCGTCGTAGCGCCCGGCATTGCGCACGCTGTCGAGATGCGAGCCGACGATCACCGACGGCGCATCCGGCCGGCGGCCGGCGTAGCGGCCGATCACGCTGCCCGCCGCATCCACCGAAACGCTCATGCCGGCTTCCTGCATCCACGAGCCGACCAGCCGGTTGGCCGCGGCATGCTGCGGCGTCAGATAGGTCCGGGTCACCATGCCCGGCGTCTCGGTGAGGGCGGCCAGAGCGTCGCAACGCTCCATCACGCTTCGGCTTGGATCTGTCATGGCGAAAAGGATAACAGAGGAAGGTCGCCGACGGGACCGCTATTCCGGACGCCCGGGCCTTGTCATGCGCGTCGGGTCGACGTGGCGGTCATAGTCGTCACCGCTGAGGAAACCGAGGGCGGCCGCCGCTTGGCGCGGCGTCATGCGGTCGTTCAGCGCCTTCGCGGTGATCTGCGCCACCTTGTCGTAGCCCAGGACGGGATTGAGCGCCGTCGCCAATTGCAATGCGTTCGATACATTCTCGGCAAGCCGTTCGGGGTCCACGGCGAGATCGTGGATCAGCCCCGTTGCGAACAGGCGGGTGCTGTCGGCCTGAATCCGGATCGATTGCAGCAGATTGGCGATGAGCACCGGTTTGGCGACGTTGAGCTCGAACGTTCCGGACGCTCCGGCCGCCGAAATGGTCGCATGGTTGCCGATCACCTGGAAGGAGGCCTGCGCCACGACCTCCGCAATGGTCGGATTGCGCTTGCCGGGCATGATCGACGAGGTGAGGCCGTCATGGGGAATGATCAGTTCGCCGAGGCCGCAACGCGGACCCGAGCCGAGCAACCTGATGTCGTTGGCGATTTTCAGCAGCGAGACGGCGATCACATTGAGCGCTCCGGAGGCCTCGACCAGCGCGTCGTGCGCCGCCATGCCCTCGAACTTGCTGGGATTGGGCATGAAGGCGACGTCGCAAAGGGCGCCGGCTTCTTCACAAAAGGCGATGTCGAAACCCGCCGGCGCGTTGAGGCCGGTTCCGACGGCGGTTCCGCCCTGCGGCAGAATGCCGAGGCGCGGAAACACATCCCGGACACGCCCGATGGCGTTGCCGATCTGCCGGGCGAAGGCGTCGAACGATTGGCCCATGGTCATCGGAACGGCGTCCATCAGATGGGTGCGGCCGATCTTCAGCACATCGGCGAACGCCACGGCTTTGGCGGCGAGTTCGTCCTTGAGGAGCGTCAGGGCCGGAAGCAGGCGGTCGCGCAGTTCCAGCATCGTGACGATATGCATCACGGTCGGAAAGCTGTCGTTGGACGATTGCGAGCAATTGACGTGATCGTTCGGATGCACCGGCGATTTGGTGCCGAGGGGCTGGCCGAGCATCTCGTTGGCGCGGTTGGCGATCACTTCGTTGGCATTCATGTTGCTTTGGGTGCCCGAACCGGTCTGCCAGATCCTCAAGGGGAAATGATCGTCGAGACGTCCGTCCCGCACCTCGGCCGCCGCCGCTTCGATCGCCTCGGCCAGCCCGTCGTCCAAGGCGCCGAGCCGGCGATTGGCCCGCGCCGCGGCCAGCTTCTGCAGACCGAGGGCGTGAACGAGGCAGGCCGGAAAACGCTCTTCGCCGACCTCGAAGACGGCCAGGGCGCGTTGAGTCTGGGCGCCCCAATAGCGGTCGAAGGGGATCTCGACGGGGCCGAACGCGTCGCGTTCGATGCGATATTTCAGCGACATGGACGATGCTTCCGATGCTTCAGCGACAGGGATCGTTCTTATCACGCGGTCTTCCATCAGGCGGGCCTCTCGACGCCGTCGATGCGTTGTCTTGCCGTCTCGTCGAACTCGCCGGTCAATTTGGCGACCACCACCGTGGCGACCGTGTTGCCGATGACATTGCAGGTCGAAAGAGCGATCGACAGGAATCGGTAGACGCCGAAAAGGAGGGCAAGCCCGTCGACCGGCAGCACGCCCGTCGCCGTCACCGTCGCGGCGAACACCACGAACGAGCCGCCGGACACCGTTGCCGCGCCTTTCGACGTCAGGAGCATGATGACAAGAATGCCGAGTTGCTGCTCCCAGCTCAGCGGCACGTCATAGGCATTGGAGAGGAAAATGACGCCCATCGACATGAAGAGCGACGTACCGTCGAGATTGAAGGCATATCCGGTCGGCAGAACGAGGCCCACCGTCTGCTTGGAGGCGCCATAGGCCGGCAGCTTCTCCAGCAGCCGGGGCAGGACGCTCTCCGACGACGCCGTGCCCAGCATGATGATGATTTCGTCCCGGATGAAATGCAGCAGATGGAACAGATTGATGCGGAACAGCGCGCAGATGGCGCCGAACACCACGACGATGAACAGGATGATCAGGGCATAGAAGGTCAGCACGAAATAGGCGAGCGAGATCAGCACGGCCGTCCCGTTCGCGCCGACCGCGTAGGCCACGGCCCCGAAGGTGCCGATCGGCGCCAGCCGCATGATGACGTGAATGAAGCCGAAGAAGGCCGTCGAGATGGTGTTGAGGCCGTTTTCGATCGGCAGGCGCTTTTCCGGGGTCAGCATCATGAGGCCGAAGCCGAAGATGAGGGCGACGACCAGCACCTGCAGCAGTTCGCCGTGCACGAAGGCGCCGATGAAATTGTCGGGGAAGATGTTCAGCACGAACCGATCGAGCGTCGTATGCGAGCTCTCCGCCGCCTTGGCGGCAGCGGCGGCGCCTCTGGCGGCGGCGGCCGGCGCGGTGATGTGGCCGAGATTTCTGCCGACGCCGGAAAGATTGCCGAAGACGAGGCCGATCGCCAGCGCGACGGTCGAGACGATTTCGAAATAGACCAGCGCCAGCAGGCCGACCTTGCCGACGCGCTTGAAATCGCCGGCCGAGACGATTCCGACGACGATGGTGAGAAACACCAGCGGGGCGACCGCCGTTTTGATCAGGCGCAGGAAGATATCGCCGAAGATCATCAGGGACGCGCCGAATTCGGGCCAGACCAGGCCGACGACAATGCCCAGCACCATGCCGACGACGACCTGGAACCCGAGGCCCGACCATATCGATTTTTTCCTCGTCCCGGTCCCGCCGACCTGTGAAATGTTGCTGCCTGTCGTTGCCAACGGGGCCATAGCGACGTCTCCCTGGATTGTCGGTTGTTGTCACGTCGGCGTTCTTGCGTCGCCTTGGCAGACGGATGTCCGGGCTCGATCGTCAGTCCGCCGGACCTCCGGCGGACCGGCGCGCGAGGATGCGGTCCACCATCTGGCCGGAAAGTCCGAGATAATTGGCCGGGTCGCAGTGGTGACGGATGGCGTCCACGCCGCCAAGCGCCTCGACGATCTCGGGAATCGTCGCGAGGATATCGGCCAGCCGGCGCTCCTCCTCGATCGCGGTGCGGCAGGCGTCGTATACGACGTCATGGGCGTGCTGCCGGCCGAGCTTGGGCGCCGCGGCCATCATGACCGCCTCCGCGACGATCAGGCCATGGGTCAGTTCCAGATTTTCGCGCATGCGCCGCTCGTGGACCGCGAGGCCGGCCAGCATGAAATTGGCGTTCGCAAGCGCCGACGCCGTCAGCAGGAAGCTTTCCGGCAGCGATACCCATTCAAGATGCCAGGGGCCGGTCGCCCGCTCGAAATCGTGAATCATGCCGTCCAGCATGGTGGCGACATGCTGGCGCACCGCCTTCGCGGCGGCCAGCATCAGCTCGCTGGAGATCGGGTTCCGCTTCTGCGGCATGGTCGAAGACGCGCCGCGGCCCGGAACGAAGGGTTCCGACACCTCGCCGAACTCGGTGGCCGACATGATCATGACGTCGGTGGCGATCTTGCCCAGTGTCCCGGTGACGAGGCCGAGCAGCGTGACCGCTTCCGCGATGCCGTCACGTGCAACATGCCAGGTGATCGCCGGCTGGCCGAGGCCCAGTTCCTCGCAGAACAGGCGCTGCATCTCCAGTCCGCCGTCGCCGATGGAGGCGAGCGTGCCGGCCGCGCCCGAAAATTCGCCGAGGAGGATGCGCGGGCGGGCCTGCTCCAGGCGTTCCAGATGCCGGTCGATCGAAGAGAGCCAGACCGCGGCCTTGTAGCCGAAGGTCACCGGCAACGCCTGCTGGAAATGGGTCCGGCCCGCCATCGGCGTATCGCGGTGCTTGAGCGCCAGATCTGCGAGGATCCTGCCGAGTTCCGTCAGATCGCGCCCGACGATGTCGAGGGCGGCGCGGATCTGCAGGACATTGGCCGTGTCCATGATGTCCTGGGTCGTCGCGCCCCAATGGACGAAGCGCCCCGCCGCGCCGGCTGCCGCGGACAGTTGATGGACGAGCGGAAGGATCGGATATCCGACGTTCTCGGTCTCTCGGCGAAGCCGGTCGTAATCGATCCGGATCGCGCGGGATGCGGCGTCGATGGCCGCCGCGGCGTCCTTGGGAATGACGCCGACTCTCGCCTGGGCGCGAGCGAGCGCCGCCTCCGTCTCCAGATAGCGTCTCACCAGGGCTTCGTCGGAGAACACGGCGCGCATTTCGGCCGTACCGAACATGTCGCGGAAAAGCGCGGAATCGAAAACGGTGCTGGCCACGGACTGCCCTCATGTCATTATGTTCGTTCATATTATATTGTACGAACATAGTTCCGGAGTCAATCAATCCGCTCGACAGCAATCCGCTTGTCGGGGGAGTATCCGTTCGAATTTTCATGAGGCGGAAGCCGGTGGTCCGCTCCCGACGTTTGCTGTCCAAGCGTGGGGATCGGACCACCAATTTATTGAAATGTAATGGGGGAGGAGCGGGGATTTGGAGACGCGCTATGCCTTTGTCGCCCGTTCTCTTGCCGAGGCGATCGCCAGCGGCCGCCATCCGGTCGGTTCCATGCTGCCCAACGAGTTCGAACTGGCCGACCAGTTCGCGGTGAGCAGATCGACGATCCGGGCGGCGATGCGCGAACTCGAGGCTTCAGGGCTGGTCAGCCGCCGCAAGAGCGCCGGGACGCGGGTCGAGGCCTCCGGATTGGCGCATCGATCGGGAGGTTTCGTCCAGACGCTGGGTTCGGTGGAGGCGGTTCAGCAATTCGGCGTCGAGACGGAGCGCCAGGTCCAGAACGTCGCCGACGTCGTGGCCGATGATGCCCTCGCCCTCCAGCTCGGCTGCCGGCCGGGACGCCGGTGGCTGCGGATTTCCAGCCTGCGCCTGGTGCCGGACGACCAGACGCGGCTGCCCATCTGCTGGACCGACGTCTATATCGACGGCGCCTTTTCCGAAGTGGTGAGGGGGCGGATCGCCGGGCATGCCGGAATTTTCAGCACGCTGGTCGAAGAGATCTCGGGGCGCCGGATTCGCGAGATCCGTCAGGAAATCAGCGCGACCGGCGTGCCGCGGCATGTCGCCGCCGCGCTGAGGGCGGAGCCCGACGCCCACGCGCTCGAGATCCGGCGCCAATATCTGCAGAGCGCCAACACATTGGTGGAAGCATCCATCAGCATCCATCCGGCGGACCGCTACCGCTACACGGCCCGCCTGACGCGGCGCAACGAGTCGGGCTGACCGCCGCGGTTACCGGGCGACGCCGCTTTTCCGTCGGCGCCTCGCCCGATCGGCTTTAAAAATAGGCGGCGAGATGGCGGCGGATGCGGGCTTTCACCGATTCGCCGGGCGGCGGGGCGTCGAAGGTCCGGCCGGTCACGGCCTCGTAGAGCGCGATGTATTTCCGGCTGAATTCGACCAAGGTGTCGTCGGGGATGGCCGGGATGGGCTGATGATAAGGATCGCAGCGCGCCGCGATCCACAAGCGCAGGAATTCCTTGTCCAGGCTTTCCGGTTCCTCCCCCTGCCGCAGGCGCTGGCCATAGCTGTCGGCTTTCCAATAGCGGCTGCTGTCGGGGGTGAGGATTTCGTCGGCCAGGGTGATCCGTCCGTCGGCGTCGGTGCCGAACTCGAACTTGGTGTCGACCAGGATCAATCCGTTCCGGGCGGCGATCTCCCGTCCGCGGGCGAACAGGGCCAGGGACAGCGCGGCCACCTCCTCCCATTGGGTCCGGCTCAGCAAACCTCTCGCCACGATGTCGTCCGGCGTGATGGGGGCGTCGTGACCGCCCTGGTCCGCCTTGGTGGTGGGCGTGAGGATGGTCTTGGCCAGCTTGTCGTTCTTGACCATGCCGTCGGGAAAGGACAGGCCATACATCTCGCGGCGGCCGGCATTGTACAGGGTCCAGATCGAGGTGTCGGTCGAGCCGGTCAGGTAATCGCGGACCACCATTTCGACCGGCAGCATGTCCAGGCGTTTGCCGATCACCACATTGGGGTCGGGATAGTCCAGCACATGGTTGGGGCAGATGTCCCCGGTCGCTTCGAACCAGAAACGGGCGGTCTGGGTCAGGACCTGCCCCTTGAAGGGGACGGCCGCCAGCACCTGATCGAAGGCGCTCTGGCGGTCGGTCGAGATCAGGATCCGTCGTCCGTCCGGCAAATCGTAGTTTTCCCGCACTTTCCCGCGGTAGTAGTTGGGCAGCTCGGGGAAGTGGGCCTCGGTCAGGACGGTGGGAATGGCGGCGCGGAGGATGTCTTGCGCAAGCATGAGCTTTTCTCTCGTTCGGGATGTCGTTATTGCACCGCTTTGGGAGAAGACGCAAGCGCGGCTACAGCACGGTCGGGTTCTGCGCGCCGTCCATGGCGATGGTGGCGCCGGTGATGTAGCTCGCCTTGGCCGACGCCAGGAAAACCACCGCATTGGCGATCTCCTCGGGCGTCGCCATGCGGCCGAGCGGGATCCGGGCGATCCCCTGTTGGCGCGCCTCCGCGGTGCTGATGCCGGCGAGGCGCGCATCCGACTCCATGCCTTCCGCCACCCGGTCGGTTTCGGTCAGGCCGGGACTGACCCCGACGATGCGGACGCCCTTGGCGGCATAGGCCGTGGCAAGTCCGGCGGTCGCCAGCATCAGCGCGGCATTGGCGGCGCCCCCGGCGAGATGCGTGGCCGACGCCACCTTCCCGCCGACGCCGATGACATTGACGATGACGCCGGAGCCGCGCCGGGCCATCCGCTTCACCAGGGGGTCGATGACATTGATATAGGTGAAATATTTCGCATCCATCGCGGCGCGCCAGAAGTCCGGGGTCAGTTCCTCCGGCGGCGTGCGGCGCGCGGCGCCGGCCGAATTGACCAGAATGTCGATGGGGCCCAGGCGATCTTCGACGCTGTCGAGCATCGCCCGGGCGGCGCCGGCGTCCGCGAGATCCGCCGCGAAGCCCAGGGCGTCGGGAAGCGTCGTCCGGGCCCGGGCGAGATTGGCCTGGGCGCGCGAACAGAGGGCGATGCGGGCGCCCTCGGCCGCGAAGGCGGTGGCGCAAGCGAGGCCGATCCCTTTCGAGCCGCCGGTGACAAGGACGAGCTTGCCGTCGAGACCGAGTTCCATAACCTTCTCCTCATCCAACACGATGCCGCCGGCCGGCGCATGCCGTCGGCGTTTCGGCGATTCTAACCATTCGCCGGCGCCGCTGTCATCCCTTCACCTGCTGCCCTGGCCTCCGAAGGTGCCGGTCCTCACAGGTCGCCGGGCTTGTTCCGCCGCCTCCGAGACCCCATTGGCGTGAAGGGCGCCTCTGGATATCATGAGCCGTCGATGGCGTTTGCGCACAACAGGAGATCAAATGGCGTTTCGAATCATGACGAATCGGACGTTGCGAGTTCCGCGCCGACGACGCGCCGGCCTCCGCCGCTTCGCGGCGGGGTCTTTTCCGCCGGCACGGAGGCCGGCGCCGCTGACTCTTTTCTTCCTGGGAGCGTCGATCGCCTTTGTCCTCTGCTTTTCGCCGCCGGCGCGGGCCGAGCCGAACAATGCGCCGGCGGCCGGCGCGCCGCCGGCCAAGGCGGCCGTATCCCTGCCGAGCTGGTCGCCGCTGGTCAAGCGCGTTTTGCCGGCCGTGGTGAACGTCACGGCCGAGATGCCGCCCGAAGCGGCCGGCGCCGACGCCGCGCCGCGCGAAGGCGCCGCCGGACCGGGGGGACGGACGGAACCGTCCTTCGATGATTTCCTGCGGCGCTATTTCGAACAGCGCGGGCAGTCCTTCGGAGCGCCTCCGCCGCCCGGCGTCAAGACGGGAACGGGGGGAAAGACCATTTCGGTCGGTTCCGCCTTCATCATCGACCCGGCGGGCTATATCGTGACGAACAACCACGTGGTGGCCGGGGCGACGAAGATCACCGTCATCTTTCCGGACAATTCCCAGCATCTGGCCACGCTCGTCGGGGCCGATCCGAAAATCGACATCGCCCTTCTGAAGGTCTCCGTCAAGCGCAAGCTGCCTTTCCTGCAGTGGGGGGACAGCAATAGCGTCGAGGTGGGCGACTGGGTGATGACGGTGGGCAATCCCTTCGGCCTGGGGGGCACCGTGACCGCCGGCATCGTCTCGGCCCTGGGGCGCGACCTCCAGCAAGGTCCGTTCGACGATTTCCTGCAGATCGACGCTCCGATCAACCGGGGCAGTTCCGGCGGACCGACCTTCGACACGGCCGGCCGCGTGGTCGGCATCAATGCCGCGATCTTCTCGCCGACCGGCGGCAGCGTCGGCATCGGCTTCGCCATTCCCTCCAGCATCGCCAAGGTCATCGTGCAGAAGCTTCGCGATAGCGGTCATGCCGATCACGGATATCTGGGCGTGACGATCCAGACGATCTCTCCGGACATCGCCAGGGCGCTGCATATGGATCCCGAGAAGCCGGTCGGGCTCCTGGTCAACGAGGTCGCGGAAGGCAGTCCCGCCGCCAGGGCGGGTCTCCAACCGGGCGACGTGATCACGGAAGCCGACGGCCATGCCGTCCTGGTGCCGCACGACGTCTCCCAATTCGTCGTCACGGCGAAGGTGGGCGACAAGCTTCGCATCACGCTCGATCGCAACGGACAGACCCGCAAACTCGAAGCGGTCGTCGCGCTGGCGCCGTCCCCGGTTCCTTCCTCGGCGGTCGCGCCGGGGCAAAGCGCCGATTCGGTCCCGGCGCCGACGGTGCTGGGAATCTGGTTTGCCGGTTTGACCCCGGACATCCGCCGCGAGCTGCATCTGGCGGAATCGCTTCAAGGCGTCGTCATCGGCGGTGTCGACCCGAACAGCCGCGCCGCGGCGATCGGCCTGGTGCCGGGCGACGTGGTGATCTCCATCGACCGGCAGATGGTGGCGGAACCGGCCGAGGCCATGCAGAAGCTTCGCGCCGCCGTCGGGGAAAGCGACGTGCTGTTTCTGGTCAGCCGGCATGGAAGCAATCAATTCATCGTGCTGTCCGCGCCGGAAAAAGACGGCAACGACTAGCGGTCCGTTTCATCTTAAATGAAAGGGGACCACTTAAGCCCGAGCGGCGCTTGAGCCTGTTTTGGGTGACACGGACGGACACGGACAACCACGGATGCACACGGATAAAGACGAGTGACAAAATATAATATAATTCCCATATATCTTTAGTATTATTACAAATAATTATTAAAAATTATTTTTTAAATAAAAAGTTGTAATTTTTATCGAGACGATTTTTCATATTCATTTCTATCCGCGTGCATCCGTGTCCGTCCGTGTTGCTCAAATATCCCGCCTGTTCCGGGCATCCGGTGCCGTCGTGGCGGAACCGGGCGCAACAGAAACCTTCCAAAGCCATTTTTCTCGTTCAAATCGCCGCTCCGGTCTTCTCGTGGCGGCAGTTTGGAATGGCCGCGTCGTGTTTAGGTACTTTCCGATCCTGCTGCAACAAGGCCCGGTCGGCTATGCTCTCAATACAGAATGCGTTCCTCAAAGGAGAATATCGCCATGAACAAAGACAGAATGGTCGGCTCGGCGAAGGAAGCCAAGGGCGCGGTCAAGGAAGCGGTCGGCAAGGTGACGGGCGATGCCAAGTTGCAGGCCGACGGCAAGGCGGATAAGGCCGAAGGCAAGGTTCAGAATGCCATCGGCGGCGTCAAGGATGCCGTCAAGGGCGCGCTGAAACCATAATCCGATCCAATCTGTTCGGATCGGACTCTCGATCGCAATTTGTCCGCGGAAGGTAGAGCATGAGCACAATTCTCATCATCGTCGTATTGGTCATTCTCTTCGGAGGTGGCGGTGGGTACTATGCTCATGGCCGCTACGGCGGTACCGGGCTCGGCGGTGTTCTTGGCCTTGTCGTGCTCGTTCTCCTGGGGCTCTGGCTCTTCGGCGGCTTCGGCGCCGGGATAAGATAGCGAGCGGCCGAAGACCTTACTTAAGGCTTGTTACGCAAGAATCGCTCCATATCCTAAGGTTCGATACGGCGCTTCCGCTTCGCTTCGGCGGGCTGAGGCGCCGCTTGGACTGATGCGATCAGCAATCTGCATAAGGCCCTCGCGGGTCATCGAGACACGGAGAATATGGCATGGCGGCAGCAAGCGCGACATTGCATGAGGATCCGACCCGGCTGGGACCGGAAGCGATCGACCGGCACCGGGCGATCGTGTCCATCATGGAGGAACTGGAGGCGGCCGACTGGTACGACCAGCGGGTCCAGGCGACCGACGATGCGGAATTGCGCGAGATTCTCGCCCACAACCGCGATGAGGAAAAGGAACACGCCGCCATGCTGCTGGAATGGCTGCGGCGTCGCGACGAGGCTTTGAACGGGCACATGCGGACTTATTTGTTCAAGGAAGGGTCCATCACGGCATTGGAGGCGGCCGAAACCGCGCAAACGCCGGCGGCGGGCGCCGCGACGGATGGATCCCTGGGCATCGGCAGTTTGCGGGGAGACGCGTGATGGACAATCTGTTTCGGGAGCTGGCTCCCATTCCCGCCTCGGCCTGGCAGGAGATCGAGAAGGAAGCGACGCGGACGCTGAAGGCCATGCTGGCCGCCCGTCGCATCGTCGACTTCGTCGGCCCGCAGGGTTTCGCGGCCGGCGCCGTCGCCACCGGACGGACGGTGCCGATTGCGGCCCCTTCGAACGGCGGCGTCGAGTCGCGCCTGCGGCAAGTCCAGCCGCTGGTCGAAATCCGCGCCCCGTTCGTCCTGGCGCGGAGCGAGATCGAGGCGGTCGAGCGCGGCGCCAAGGATCCGGATCTGGATCCGGTCATCGCCGCGGCCCGCCAGATCGCCATCGCCGAAGACAACGCCGTCTTCCACGGATACCCGGCGGCCGGCATTCACGGTATTTGCGAGGCGCGGGCCGAGGCGGCGCTGTCGCTCGACGACGGTTATGAAACCTATCCCGCGGTGGTGACCCAGGCCCTCAACCGGTTGCGCGATACCGGGGTCGACGGACCTTACGCGGTGGTTCTCAGCGAGCAATGCTACAGCGGTCTCACCGAAACGACCATCGCGGGTTATCCCGTGCTCGAACACGTCCGCCGCATCGTCGACGGTCCCATCGTCTGGGCTCCCGGATTGACCGGCGCGGTGGTGGTCTCCCTGCGCGGCGGCGATTTCGAACTTGTCGTGGGACGGGATTTTTCCATCGGCTATCTCGACCACGACGCCGAAAACGTGCGTCTCTATATCGAAGAAAGCTTTACCTTCCGCCTGTTGTCGCCGCAGGCGGCCGTTCCGCTGACCTATAAGCAGGCGGCCGTCGCCGGCGGCTGAAAAGCCGGTCCGACTTACTTTTGACGTCATTGCGAGTTCCGCCCCGGCCGGCGGCCGCCCCGCCCTGAATGAACAGGAAGCGTGGCACCGGCATCCCTGCCGGTGTCCGCCGCTCCGCGGCGGAGTCTTTTCTCCACCGGCAGGGACGCCGGTGCCACTGACGCTTTTCTTCTTCGCCGATCGCGCGGAAGATCGAAGAACGCCGGCCTCCCGTGCCGGCGGACACCGGCACGGGAGGCCATGGAGGAGATCACCGGGCCAGGGCGTGTTCCGGCTGGATGAAGGCGAGCTTCTGTTCGTGGGCCACCGAGGGTTCGGTCAGGCAGCCGTGATGGATGTTGAGGCCCGAGAGGAAATGCGGCGACGACAGCAGGGCGGCGCGATAGCCCTCGTCGGCGATCTGCAGGACATAGGGCAGCGTCGCGTTGTTCAGGGCGTAGGTCGAG
>JAATGN010000365.1 GCA_015654615.1 Rhodospirillales bacterium | reverse complement strand
GAAGTTCATCTTCGCCACCACCGAAATCCGCAAGATCCCGGTCACCGTGCTGTCGCGCTGCCAGAGATTCGATCTGCGCCGCGTCGACATGGAGGTGCTGCACGCGCATTTCGCCGCCATCGCCCTGAAGGAAGGCGCCGTCATCGAACCGGCCGCCCTGGCGCTGATCTGCCGGGCCGCCGACGGTTCGGTGCGCGACGGCCTGTCGCTGCTGGACCAGGCGATCGCCCATGGCGCCGGCCAGGTCAGCGAAGAGCAGATGCGCGACATGCTGGGGCTGGCCGACCGGGCCCGGGTGTTCGATCTGTTCGATGCGGTGATGAAGGGCGACCTGCCCTCGGCCCTCGACCAGATGACCGAACAATATGCCGTCGGGGCCGATCCGGTGGTGATCCTGCAGGACATGCTGGAACTGACCCACTGGCTGACTCGTCTCAAGCTGGCGCCCGAAATGGCCGAGGCGCCCGGCGTCTCGGAAACCGAGCGGGTCAAGGGGGGCGCCATGGCCAAGGGACTGCCGATGGCGGCCCTGACCCGGGCCTGGCAGATGCTGCTGAAGGGCATCGGCGAGGCCAGGGGGGCGCCATCGCCCCTGCAGGCCGCCGAGATGGTGCTGATCCGCCTGGCCTATGCCGCCGACCTGCCGAGCCCGGCCGAAGCGATCGAAGCCTTGCGTCATCATCAGCCGCCGTCGCCGCCGCCATCGGGCCCGGGCGGCGGGGGATCCGGCGGCGGCGCGACGGCGGCGGCGCCTTCGGGCGGTCATGGCCAAATCCGCGCGCAGGTCGCGGCGACCGGCACGTCCGGCGGCGCCGAGGTCATGCTGCGGGCCCAGCCGCAGCTTCAGCCGTCGGCGGAGACGGCTCCCGGATTGCCGGAGAATTTCGAGGCCCTGGTCGCGCTGTTCACCGAAAAGCGGGAAGCGGTGCTGGGCGCGGCCTTGAGTTCGGCCGTCCATCTGGTGCATTACGAAATCGGCCGGGTGGAATTTCGGGCCGATCCGGCGGCGCCGGCCGATCTGGCGCCCCGCATGTCGCGTCTGCTGGGGGATTGGACGGGGCGGCCATGGCTGGTCAGCCTGTCGCGCGAACCGGGGGCGGCGACGCTGCGCGAACAAAGCCTGGAACGCGAAATCAAACGCAAGCAGGATGCGGCCAACCACCCGCTGGTCCAGGCGGTGCTGACGGCTTTTCCCGGCGCCACCATCGAAGTGGTCCGTGATCTGGTGGCCTCCGATGCTCTCGAACCGGTCGAAGCGGCCGAACCCGACTCAAGGAATGGAGACGAAGAGTGAAGAATCTCGGCAATCTGATGAAGCAGGCCCAGCAGATGCAAAGCAAGATGGCCGAGATGCAGGCCAAGCTGAGCGAAGTGGAGGTTTCCGGCGCCTCCGGCGGCGGCATGGTGCAGGTCACGGTCAATGGCAAGAGCGAGATGAAGAAACTGAAGATCGATCCTTCGCTTTGCTCCGCCGAGGATGTCGAAGTGTTGGAGGACCTGGTCGTCGCGGCTTTCAATGACGCCAAAAGCAAGGTCGAGACGCTGATGCAGGACGAGATGCAGAAGATCACCGGGGGACTCAATCTGCCGGCCGGCCTCAAGCTGCCCTTCTGAGTTTCTCTTCCCGATGGCCGGTCCCGAGATCGAGCGCCTGATCCAGTTTCTTGCCCGCTTGCCGGGCCTGGGGCCGCGGTCGGCCCGCCGCGCGGCGCTGATCCTGTTGAAACGCCGCGATCAATTGCTCGCCCCCCTGGCGGCGGCGATGCTCGACGCCGCCGCCAAGGTCAAGACCTGCGCGGTGTGCGGCAATTACGACAGCGTCGATCCTTGCGCCATTTGCGCCGACGACCGGCGCGACCCTTCCGTGATCTGCGTGGTCGAGGATGTCGCCAGCCTGTGGGCGATGGAGCGGTCCGGATTGTTTCGCGGGCGCTACCATGTGTTGGGCGGCGTGCTGTCGGCCCTCGACGGGATCGGTCCGGACGATCTGGCGGTCGACCATCTGGTGGCGCGGGCCGGTTCGAACGCCGTCGTCGAGATCATCCTGGCGCTGGCGGCGACCGTCGACGGCCAGACCACCGCCCACTATCTGGTCGACCGCCTGGCCGGCTGCCAGGTTGCGGTGTCCGGACTGGCGCAAGGCGTGCCGGTCGGCGGCGAGTTGGATTATCTCGACGACGGCACCATCGGCGCCGCCCTCAGGGCCAGACGGCCGATCGCCTGAGTCGTTGCACGCCGGCATGGCGATAGGCGGGAGCCCTCGCATGGCAGGTGGGGATGATGCCGGGAAATGGATGGCAGATCATCGGCCGGCGGTGCTAGACTGCCGTCATGGCTGCAGATATCGACATCCGTTTCCTGGGTGAATTGATCGCCTGCGTCCAATCCGATCTGCGCGGCGTGAAAGCCGATGTCGCCCAGTTGCGCGCCGAGCAACTCCGTCTGGAGGCCGACCAGGCCCAGTTGAAGATCGAACTGTTCGACCGGATCGACAGTTTCCAGCGATCCGTCGATGCGCGGTTCGATAATTTCGAACGGTCCGTCGATGCACAGTTCGGTAATTTCGAACGATCCGTCGATGTACAGTTCGCACGAACCCATCAGACCATGGCAACGAACCTCGACGTTGTTCTGAAGGCCATCGAAGGGGTGAAACCCTAGATCCGAAACCGACCGCTCACCGGCGATATGCGCCCGTGTCGAAGCTATCGATTTCGTGTCCGTTCAACTTCTGCCTTTCCTGCGGCATCCATCTGAAGCGGCCCGCCCTGGATTCGCCATGAAGACGAACTATCTGTCGATTATCCTGGTTCATCGGGGAAACGCCATGAAACGTCTGTTGAGTTGCGGTTGCCTGCTGTTTTTGCTGGCGGCCTGCCAACCGGTTCTCAATGCCGACGTGACGCGCTTCTACAGTCTGCCCCCCCTGGCCGCCGGCCAGAGCTTCGCCATCGCCCCCGACCCGGGTCAGGCCGGCGATCTGGAGTTTCAGCATTATTCCGTCCTGGTGAGCGACGCCCTGCTCTCCAAAGGCTTCCGTTCGGCGGCGCCGCAGGCCGCGGCGGCCGATGTGGTGGCCGTCATGCATTACGGCAATGTCGGCAGCCATACCGAGATCTACAGCGAACCGGATCCGCTGTGGGGCCGTCGCGGCGGGTGGGGATGGCGCGGCTATCCTGAGATCAACAGCTATACGTTTTATTCGCAATTCGTCGACCTGGCGCTTTTCGACGGTCCGGCCTGGCGCTCCGGAGAGCGACGGATGCTTTTCCAGGGCCGGGCTCTCGCCGACAGCGGCATCCATGATTTGAACGTCATCATGCCTTATCTGGTCAAGGCGCTGCTGCAGGACTTTCCCGGCGCCAATGGCCAGACCGTTCGGGTCGTCGTGCCGATCGACGATACCCCATGATCCGGTCGAAAACGCCTTCGAGCCCGTCGCGAATGCCCGGTCGGATGAGGGCAGGCCGGGTTCGGCATGGTCGGATCCTTGGTTGTGTGCTGGCGTTTCTTGGCTGCTCCGCCGCGGCGCGGGCCTCCGATCTGGTGGTGCCGGTCGAGGGCCGGGATCTCGCCCTGACCGTGTACAATCAGGACCTGGCCCTGATCCATGATCGTCGCTCGGTGGTCTTGCCGGCCGGCGAGAGCCGTCTGGTCTTTGCCGGCGTCAGCCCGAAGATGCTGGCCGAGACGGCGGCCCTGACCGGAGACGGGATCCGCGTCGGCGCGCAGGTTCTGGATTTCGACGTGCTGACTCCGGCCAATGTGCTGCGCCGCGCCGTCGGCACCGACGTGACCCTGATGCGGCCGGCGACGCCATCGGCCGGCGAAGCGCCGGTCCGCGCCCGTTTGCTGTCCGATGAGGGACCGGTGCTGGAGGTCGAGGGCCATATCGAAATCGCCCCGCCCGGCCGCCTCGTCTTCGACCGGTTGCCGGCGGGAATGTCGGCGACGCCGACCTTGTCCTCGGTTTTGACGGTGGGCGCGGCCGGAAAGCAGGATCTCGACCTCGCCTATCTGTCCTCCGGTTTCACCTGGCATGCCGAATATCAGGTGCAACTGGGCGACCAGGAGGACAAGGCCGATCTGCTGGCCTGGGTGGTGCTGACCAATGCCAGCGGAATGTCCTTCAAGACGGCCAGGCTGACCCTGGCGGCCGGCGAGATCCATCGGGCCGGCGGGGCGCCGGAGGCCGGCGTCGTCCGTCCGCAGGCGATGGCGATGAAAGCATCCATTTCGCCGGCGTTCGACGTGAGGGCCGCCCCGGAGGACATGGCCGGCATGTCGCTTTACACCCTGCCCGATCCGGTCGGTCTCGATGACCGCCAGAGCAAGCAGCTGACCCTGTTCACCGCGACCGGCCTGCCGGTCCATCGTGAATTGGTCACCGATCCGATGCCGCCGACGTTCGCGCTCCAGCCTTATGATCCGATCCACAATCGCGATCCGGCTTTCGGCCGTCCGCAATCGGTGCTGGTCCTGGAAAATACGGCGGCGGCGGCGACGGCCGTGCCGCAGGGCGTGGTGCGGGTCTTCACCCGCGACGGCAAGGGCGTCTCGCAGCTGCTGGGCGAAGACCGGGTCGGTCAAAAGGCGAAGGGAGAGGCCTGGCGCATCGCCTTGGGGCGCGACGGCGATGTCGGCGTCGCGCGCGTGCAGTCGTCCTTCGTGGCGCCGCGTGGGCCCGAGGGCAGTTTCGAATCGGCCTGGCGGATCACGCTCTCCAATGCCAAAAGCCAGGCGGTGACGGTTCTGCTGCGCGAATCGATCCCGGTCGGCGCCACAATCCTCGAGGAGAGCCTGTCGCACCAGCAGAGCGACGCGCAGGGCGCCGTCTGGTCGATCAAGGTTCCGGCCGAGGGCCAGGCCGTCCTCACCTATAAAGTGGGCAAAACCGGAGGCTGATCGCTTGACGCGGCGCCTCGGGCGGCATATGTGAGCCGTCTGATCGATCATGCCTGTTTTGCGGAATGCTGAAATGGCCTTACTTCCTATTCTCGTCGCCCCCGATCCACGCTTGAAGCAGAAAGCCAGGCGGGTCGAGGCCGTCGACGGCGTGTTGCGCCGCCTGATCGACGATATGCTGGAAACCATGTATGCCGCCCCGGGCATCGGCTTGGCGGCGCCGCAGGTCGGCGTCTCCAAACGGCTTCTGGTCATCGACCTGGCCAAGGAGGGGGAGCCGAAAGCCCCGCTTTGCATGATCAATCCCGAACTGACCTGGCTGTCCGACGAAGAAGCCACCTATGAGGAGGGCTGCCTGTCGGTTCCCGAACATTATGCCGACGTGGTCCGGCCGGCGCGGATTCGGGTGCGATACATCGATCGGGACAACGAAATCCGCGAAATCGCCGCCGACGGCCTGCTGGCGACGGTGGTGCAGCACGAGATGGACCATCTGGACGGCATTCTGTTTCTCGACCATCTGACCAATCTCAAGCGCAACATGATCCTGCGCAAACTGGTCAAGGCGCGCAAGACGCCGGCCGGCGCAGAGCTTTGAGCCTCGATATCGTCTTCATGGGGACCCCGGACTTTTCGGTTCCCATCCTGCGGTCCCTGCTCGATGCCGGTCACCGGATCCGCTGCGTCTACAGCCAGCCGCCGCGGCCGGCCGGCCGCGGCCACCAGGAACGCCTCTCGCCGGTGCATGCCTTCGCCCTGAGCCGGGGACTGGCCGTGCGGACGCCCAAATCCCTGCGCGATGCGGACGCCCAGGCGGCCTTTGCCGGGCTTGGCGCCGATGTCGGCGTCGTCGCGGCTTACGGGCTGATCCTGCCGAAGGCCGTTCTCGACGCGCCGCGCCTCGGCTGTCTCAATGTGCATGCCTCGCTGCTGCCGCGCTGGCGCGGCGCCGCTCCGATCCAGCGGGCCATTCTGGCCGGGGATCCGCGCACCGGGGTCACCATCATGCAGATGGACCCG
>JAATGN010000436.1 GCA_015654615.1 Rhodospirillales bacterium | reverse complement strand
TTCGGCGTCCAGTTGTTCGCAAGGAATTCTGCGGCGCGTTATTGATTCGATTGAGGCGCTTTTAGCCTGACGCCCCTAATAATAATTTTATATTTCAATATGTTAGAGAGCCATGTGCGGCAAGTTTTGGCGCCTTTCACACGAGTTGCTCGATACCATGATCAAGGATGGCCTGGGATGCCTTCAACGGCGACCACATGGGAGTGACCGCCGAAAACGTCGCCCGCCAATGGCAGCTGTCGCGTGGAGAACAGGACGCCTTCGCCGTCGCATCGCAGCAAAAGGCCGAGGCCGCCTGGAAGACGGGACGCTTCAAGGAAGAGATCGTTCCCGTCACCGTCGCCGGCCGCAAGGGCGACACCGTCGTCGATACCGATGAGCATTTCAAGCCGGGAACAAGCCTCGACTCGCTCGGCAAACTCCGCCCGGCCTTCGCCAAGGACGGCACGGTCACCGCCGGCAATGCCTCGGGCCTCAACGATGGTGCCGCCGCCCTGATCCTGATGACCGCCAGGAATGCCGCTCGCCGCAGTGTCGAGCCATTGGGCCAAGAAGGGCTTGGCCACGCTGTGCATCGGCGGCGGCATGGGGATCGCGCTCTGTGTAGAGCGCCCATGATGACGACTCCCGTGCCCCCCTTCGCCGTCAGATGCGACAGGCGCCGCCAATGCTATTCAGGGCAGCGCCGGGGATGTCCCCGGCCGGCCGGGAGGGCCGGCCGGTTCGACGACCGTCCGCCGGCCTACTGGGCCTTTTTGTGTTCGGCTTCGCCGATCGCCTTATAGTCGTAGGTCGGATAGAATTCGGTCCGATAGCTGCCCCAGGCGGTCTGTTCGATCACCCGGTTGACCTCGCGCAGTTTTTCCGCCGGGACGCGCAGCGTCACCACCTGACCGATCCCCATCATGACGTACCAGGACACCACCTCGACGCCCTCGGGCGGGAATTGCTTGTAATAGCCGGTCTTGCCCAGATGGTCGTTGAGCTCGTCGAGCGTCTTCGATTGATCGTGGCGCAGGAAGATGGTCAGCAGGACCGTCCCCTTCTGATCGCCGGCGGCGGCGCCCGCCTGCTGCGCGAAAGCCGGCTGGCCGAAGGCGAGCAGGCCGCCGACCAGAACCACCGCCATCCACGCCCATTTTTGGACACGCATCATCAAATCTCTCCTCATTCGCATGATCGGGACCGCAGCGACAGGATACCTCAGCCAGACCCCGGCCGCGACGGACGAATAATGATAATATTCCTACTTGATCACGTCTTCAAAACATCCGGATTGACGCAGGTGTCGGGAGCCTTGCCGCTCAACACCTTGACGACGTTGCCGACGGCGATCCGGCCCATGTTGAGGCGCGTTTCCGTGGTCCCCGAGGCGATATGCGGTACGATGACGACATTGTCGAGATCGGCCAGCCCCGGTTCGAGCGAAGGTTCGTTTTCGAAGACGTCGAGCCCCGCCCCCCAGATTTCCTTGGCCCTGAGCGCCTTGACCAGCGCCTTTTCATCGACGACGGGGCCGCGGCTGGCGTTGATCAGGACCGCCGTCCTCTTCATCGCCTTCAGTTCCTTTTCACCGATGTAATGCCGGGTTTCGGGCAACAGCGGAACATGCAGCGACAGGAAATCCGAGTCCTTGAGCAAGGTTTCCTTGTCGACGAAGCGCGCCCCGACGGCCTGTTCGAAATCGGGATCGCGCCGCAGGTCGCTGTAGATGATCCGCATGTCGAAGGCCCGCGCCTTGTGGGCCACGTTCTTGCCGATCCGCCCCAGGCCGGCGATTCCCAGCGTCTTGCGATCGACGTCGAGGCCGATGAAGGAGGTCGGGGCCCATCCTTTCCATTTGCCGTCCCGCACATATTTGTCGGCTTCGGCGATGCGGCGCGCCGTGGCCAGCATCAGGGTGACGGTCAGCGTGGCCGTGGCGTCGTCGAGGACGCCCGGCGTGTTGGTCAGGATGACGCCGCGCCTGGTCGCGGCGTCCAGATCGAAGTTGTTGAACCCCACGGCGTAGTTGGCGACGATTCGCAATTGCGGTCCGGCCGCGTCGAGGACCTCGCCGTCGATGGTATCGGTCAGCAGGGAGATGACGCCGTCGCGGCCTTTGACCTTGGCCTTCAATTCGTCCCTGGTCAGGACGCGGTCGTCCGGATTGACCTCGATATCGAAATGGTCACGCAATTCATCGATGTTCTCGGACGGGATCATCCGTGTCACATAGACGGAGGGTCGGCTCATGATAATGTCATCCTCGGATCGTTCGGTCGCCCTGTTGTATCAAACGGCGCCCTTGTCGGCCAGTTCGGCCGGAACATCGGC
>JAATGN010000073.1 GCA_015654615.1 Rhodospirillales bacterium | reverse complement strand
TCGCGCCTGCCTGGTCGCCTGCCCGGCCCGCTGCTATCGCCTGAAGGACGGCGCCGTCAGCTTCGACTATGCCGGATGCCTCGAATGCGGCACCTGCCGCGTCCTGTGCAGCGACGGCGGGGTCACCCGCTGGAATTACCCCCGCGCCTTCTTCGGCGTCAGCTTCCGCTGCGGCTGACGCCGCCGCCTTTCCGGGACGACGGCCATCCCGGCGTCGCGACCAGGAGACGCAAGGACTTCATAAATATAAATAGAAGGAGAGGAAATATGTCGACCGAAGTTCTCGATTTTGCCGTCGGGCAAAAATGCACCTACCAACAGCGGATCGACGATGCGCTGGTTCACGGCTTCGCCGATCTGACCGGCGACCACAATCCCATCCATGTCGACGATGCTTTTGCCAAAAAGACCAAGTTCGGTCAACGCATCGCCCATGGCGGAATCCTGTTCGGCATGATCTCCAAGGTGCTCGCCACCGATATGCCGGGCATCGGCACCGTCTACCTCAGTCAATTGGTGAATTTCAAAGCGCCGGTGTTCATCGGCGACACCGTCACCCTCGAAGCGACCATCACGGAAATCCTGCCCAAGGCCGTCGCAAGGATCGCCGTCGTCATCAAAAAGCAAAGCGGCGACGTGGTGATGGACGGGATCGCCGAAGTGAAGTTGCCGGGCTGGCTGACGAAGATCTAGCCGTTCTCGTCGTTTATTCCAGATTTTCTGGCCGTCATTGCCTTGCTCCGTTCGCAATGACGGCGACGGGACGGAGGGTTTTCCCATGAGTTTTTTGGTTTGTATCGCGGCGCTCTGCTTCCTGATGTTTGTCGCCTATCGGGGATTCAGCGTCATCTTGTTCGCCCCGGTGGCGGCCTTGGGCGCCGTCTTCCTGACGCAGCCGGCGGCGGTCCTGCCGATTTATAGCGGCCTGTTCATGAACAAGATGGTCGTCTTCATCGAACTCTATTTCCCGGCCTTTCTCCTGGGAGCGGTCTTCGGCAAGGTCATCGAATTGTCGGGCTTTGCCCAATCGATCGTCTCGTCCGTCGTCGGCATGCTCGGCCAGAAACGGGCCATGCTCTCGATCGTCGTCGTCTGCGCCTTGCTGACCTATGGGGGCGTCTCGCTGTTTGTCGTGGTATTCGCCGTCTATCCGTTCGCCGCCGAGCTGTTCAAGGCCTGCGACATCCCGAAGCGGCTGATTCCCGGCACCATCGCCCTTGGCGCCTTCACCTTCACGATGGATTCCCTGCCCGGCACGCCGCAGATCCAGAACATCATCCCCACCACCTTCTTTCACACCACCACGCTGGCGGCGCCGGTCCTGGGGACCCTGGGCGGCGTCTTCATCCTGATCGTCGGCATGCTCTATCTGGATTGGCGCCGCCGGTCGGCCGCCGCCGCCGGCGAAGGATATGGCACCGGTCACCTCAACGAACCCGAGCGGGTCAGCGCGGCAATCCTGCCCAACCCCATTCTCGCCATCAGCCCGTTGTTCGTCGTCGGCCTTGCCAATCTCTATTTCACGCGCTGGCTTTTCCCCGACATCTACGGCGCGACCAGCGAAGTCGTGCTGGTCGCCGGCACCAAGCCGATCGTCCAGCAGGTCTCGGCCAAGCTCGGCATCTGGTCCGTCGAGGCGGCCCTGCTTCTCGGCATCGTCGTCGTGGTGCTTTTTTCCTTCGGCACCATCCGCGGCAAATTCGCCGACGGCAGCCGAGGCGCCGTGGCCGGGTCTCTGCTGGCCTCCATCAACACGGCGTCGGAATATGGTTTCGGCTCGGTCATCGCGGCCTTGCCGGGATTCATCGTGATCCGCGATGCCTTGGGGGCCATTCCCAACCCCCTGGTCAATGAAGCGATCAGCGTCAATGTGCTGGCCGGCATCACCGGATCGGCTTCGGGCGGCATGGGGATCGCCCTGGCGGCGATGTCGGACCAATTCATCGCAGCCGCCAACGCCGCTCATATTCCGCTCGAGGTGCTGCACCGTGTCGCGGCCATGGCCAGCGGCGGCATGGATACCCTGCCCCATAACGGCGCGGTGATTACCCTTTTGGCGATCACCGGTTTGACCCATCGCCAATCCTACAAAGATATTTTTATGATTACCTGCACCAAAACGATGGCCTGCTTTCTGGTCATTGTTCTCTACTATTTGACGGGTCTCGTATAAGAAATGACAGTGGAGCGCCAGCCACGGCGGCGCTCCATTTTCCGTTAATAGCCGATCTACGACAGGTTCTCGGCCGTCGCCACCGCGATGGCCGTTCTGTTTTTTGTGTGTGATCTATGATATCGCCACCCTATCGAACCAAATATGCCATGTTTTACTTGATTTTTCTAATTCCCATGATATTTTTAAGGGATTAAATTCGCTGTGGTCGGGAGCTCTGCATGGAACTCCGCTTGGTCCGTTACTTCGTTGCCGTCGCGGAAGAATTGAACGTAACGCGTGCCGCGGAGCGCCTGCATACCGCGCAGCCCTCCTTGAGCCAGCAAATCCGGCAGCTCGAAGAAATCATCGGCGCGCCGCTGTTCCACCGCGATAAGCATCGGTTGAGCCTCACCGAAACCGGGCAAGCCCTGCTGCCCGGCGCCCGGGAGATTCTCGCCACCGTCGAGAGCGTCTTCGCGCAGGCCCGGGCCGCGGCGCGGAAAGAGGTCGGCACCGTCGTACTTGGGATGATTCCCGGACCGGAGGGAAAGGTTTTCTCTTATCTCTTGCCGTTGCTTCTGAAGTATTATCCCGACATCAAATTGTTATTGAAAACCATGACGGCGCCCGAGCAAATTCAAGCCCTGATTCGCCGCGAAATCACCGCCGGTTTTCTCCGCGGCCCCCTGCAATGCGACGAAATCGCTTCGGAAATTTACATGCGGGAAGACGTCGTCGTCGTGCTGCCGCAGTCCTGCGCTCTGGCCCGGTTGGAGCGGGTTCCGGTCGATCGGCTGGCCGAGATGCCTTTGATTCCGATTTCCCACGATGTCGCGCCCGCCGTCCATGACGTGGTGGGAGAGATCGAAACCCGCACGGGCATAAAATTCAAAATCGGCTTCTGCACGGAAAATCTGATGACCTCGATGAACGCCGTGGCGTCCGGTCTCGGCTTCAGCTTTTTCGCCAGTTATGTCGACGAGATCGTTCCCAAGGGCGTGGTCACCCGTCCGATCGCTCTCGATCCGTCCCCGACGCTTGATCTCCTGTTCGCTTACCGCAAGGACGATCGCCTGCCCGCCCTGGAGAAACTGGTTTCCCTGGTGCGCGAACATTCCCCCAAACGCTGCAGCGAAGCCTCCGAGATCCGTTAGGACCTGTCGTCAGTTAGGGCCGGCTCTGGTAAAAGGGGCAAAAGTCCGGGTTACGCAGGTGCAGCCCCCCAAAGTCGTCATGCCCGTGCTTGACACGGGCATCCACGTGCCGGGATCACACGATATTGTCTGGTTTCGACACGTGGATGGCCGGATCAAGTCCGGTCACGACGATTTATGATTGCATGATTATCGTTGAATTTTTACCGTAAGGATGCTCCGCAATTAAACCGGACAGCCGTGGGCTGGTCCCGGCCATCCACGCCGGGGGATGCCACAGGCCCTTCCATTGAGACGAAATGCTCGAATTCATTTCATCTGGCGAATCATCCCGGATATCGGGAGTTTCCTCGCCTGACGGCGCGGCGCGGCCTCATCCATTAATATCATTGTAATACCATGATATTCTATTATAGGATGTATTGAGCCTAGCCTTGACGAAGTGTAACCGACAAGGCGACTCCGCGCCCGAGATTTCGAAGCGGAGCGGCAGGTGGAAACAACGTTTAACATCAGCGACGAATTGATCGTCATGGCACATTTCCTATTGAAGTCTTGTGCCGCGGGTCTTGCATGAAGAACGACAATCCCCGGTTTCGGCTGCGCCGGCAGCGAAATTCCTGGATCGACGGGAAAACACGATGGACGAAACCATCTCGATCGTCGAAGGCAATCCGCAAGACGAACTGAATTTCCTGATCATCGAAGACAGCCAGACCGACTTCCTCCTGATCGAGCGGGAACTGAACAGGGCATCGCTGAGGCATCGCGCCGTCCGGGTCGACAGCCGCCATGCCTTGCAGGACGCGCTGGACAATGGGCGCTGGACCCTGGTGCTGTCGGACTACAACGTCCCGGGGATGTGTTTCGAAGACAATCTGCCGATGTTCCGCGCCTGTTTTCCGGACACGCCGGTCCTGTTGGTCTCCGGCAGCGTCGGCGAGGAGAAGGCGGTCGAACTGCTGAAGCTGGGCGTCTGGGATTTCGTCTTGAAGGACAATCTCACCCGCCTGGTTCCCGCCGTCGAACGGTGCCTGCGCGAAGCCGGGGACCGCGCCGCCCGGCAGGCCGCCGAAACGGATCTCCGGCGCAGCGAGGAACGGCTTCGCCTGGCCCTGACCGCCTCGAAGACCGGCGTCTGGGAATGGAACATCCGAAACAATGAGACCTTCTGGTCGCCGGAATGCTTCAAAATCGCCGGGCTGTCCGACAGCAAACTCGGGCTGCGCGATTTCATCCGACTGCTGCATCCGGAAGACGCGCCCTGGGTCAAGCGGGAGCTCGTCCGCTGCCTGGCGGCCCGAACGCCTTTCAGCGCGGAATTTCGCATCATCGCGTCGAACGGCGAAACACGTTGGATTTCCAACCTTGGACAGCCTCACTACAACGGATCGAACCTGCCGGTTCGCATGGTGGGCACCGTTCAGGACATCACGCAGCGGCGCGAATCGGAAGCCCAGCTGCGCCGTTCGGCCGCCGTCTTCACCAACACGCAGGAAGGCGTCAGCATCACCGACATCGAGGGAACCATCCTGGCGGTGAATCCGGCCGTCTGCGCGATTACCGGCTACAGCGAAGAGGAACTGCTGGGATCCAACATGCGCCTGGTGCGTTCCGGCCGCCATGACACGGCCTTTTATCGCCGCATCTTCGAAACCATCGCGATCGAGGGGTTCTGGCAAGGCGAAATCTGGAACCGCCGCAAGAACGGCGAGATCTTTCCGGCCTGGCTCACCATCAGCCCCGTGCGCGACGAAGGGGGGCGGACCTTCAACTATGTCGGCACCTTCACCGACATCAGCCGGATCAAACAATCGGAACGGCAGCTGGCGCACCTCGCCCACCACGATCCCCTGACCGATCTTCCCAATCGCCTGCTGCTGCGTTCCCGCCTCGACCACGCCATCGACCGGACGGCCCGCGACGGCGGCAAGGGCGCCCTGCTCTTTCTCGATCTCGACGGCTTCAAGAACGTCAACGACAGCCTGGGACACCCGGCCGGCGACGCCCTCCTGCAGATGGTGGCCGAACGGCTGCTCGGGCGCTTGCGCGAAACCGACACCCTGGCCCGCCTGGGCGGCGACGAATTCGCCGTGCTGATCGAGGATCTGCCCAACCCGCAGGAGGCCGCCTCGGTCGCCCAGTCCCTGATCGAGGAAATGAAACGGCCCTTTCTGCTTCCCGAGGGGCATAAGCTTTACGTCGGCACCAGTATCGGCATCAGCGTTTTCCCGGATGACGGCACGGCCAGCGACTCGATCATCCGCAACGCCGACGCGGCGCTTTACCAGGCCAAGGGCGGCGGGCGCGCCACCTTTCGGTTCTATACCGAGGCCCTGACCATCGCCGCCAATGCGCGGGTCAAGCTGGAAGCGCAACTCCGCTACGGGATCGAACGCCGCGAGTTCGTTCTGCATTATCAGCCCCTGGTCTCCCTGACCGACAACCGGATCAACGGGGTCGAAGCCCTGGTGCGCTGGCAAACGCCGACGGACGGGCTGCTTCCGCCGGCCCGCTTCATTCCGTTCTCCGAGGAAAACGGCCTGATCATCCCCCTGGGCGACTGGGTGCTGCGCACCGCCTGCGCCCAGATGAAAGCCTGGCGCGATGCCGGCAGCCGATTGAGCATCATGGCCGTCAATCTGTCTTGCGTGCAGTTTCGCCAACCCGACATTGCCGAAGTCGTCGAAGCCGCCCTCCAGGAAAGCGGGCTGCCGGCCCATTTCCTGGAACTGGAGATCACCGAAAGCGGGCTGATGGAATTCGGGCCCGACGCCGAAGCCAAATTGGCGGCCCTGAAGACCCTGGGCGTCCGCCTGGCCATCGACGATTTCGGCACCGGTTATTCCTCGCTCGCCTATCTGAAACGCTTCCCCATCGACAAGCTCAAGGTGGACCAAAGCTTCGTGCGCGATATCCCGGCCGACACGGCCGGCACGGAAATCGCCGCGGCCGTCGTCGCGCTCGGCAAGACCCTGCATCTGGAGGTCCTGGCCGAAGGGGTGGAAACCAAGGCGCAACGGGACCTGTTGCGAAGGCTGGGATGCAATACGGCGCAGGGCTATCTGTTCGACCACCCGCTTTCCGCGACGGCTCTGGGCGAAAAATGGCTGCGCTGAAGGTGGAGGAATTTTCATCCCCGTGAAAGATCGGTTCGCCATGCCGTCATCCCGCAATCCCACCCCAAGTCCGAATGGAAGCCGAAAGGGCGGCCTGAGCGCGTCGCGCTTTCGATATTGTGGAATACATAAAAATATTGAGAAAAATTCATGAAAGATAATGGCAGCATCACGGACCAAGAAATCGAAATGAAAGACGGGTCTCAGATCGTCTCCAAAACCGATCTGACCGGCCGTATCACCTTCGTCAATCAGGATTTCATAGAAATAAGCGGATTCACCGCGAAAGAACTGATTGGATCTCCGCACAACATTCTACGGCACCCTCATATGCCGAAGGAGGCATTCGCCGATCTCTGGGCAACGATCAAGAGCGGCAATCCCTGGCAGGGACTGGTCAAAAACCGTTGCAAGAACGGCGATCATTACTGGGTGCAGGCCAATGTGACGCCGGTCGTCGAGAATGGCGAGGTCAGCGGCTATATTTCCATTCGCACCAAGGCGACCAGGGAACAGATCGGCCTGGCGGAAAAGATCTATGCCAGCCTGCGGGACGGAACGGCCGGAATGATCCAGCTGATCCACGGCGAGGTCTCGCGACGCGGAGTCCGGGCGGCCCTCGGGCGCCTGACCGACAGCATCATCGGCCGGTTGTGCGCGGTTTTCGCGCTGTTCATCCTGATGACGCTGCTGGTCGGCCTGCTCAGCCTCGACGGCATGCGCTTCTCCAACGACGCCTTGCACGCCGTCTATGAGGACAGGGCGGTGCAGATCGTGCAATTGGCCAGGATCAACGACCAGATCCGCGACGTCGCCGCCCAGATCGCCCTGCTGCAGGGCGAACTGGCCGGCGGCATTCCGATCGAGGCGCGGGCGAGCCGGATCCTGAAAAGTCAGGAGCAGATGTCCGGCCAGATCGAGCAAATCCGGGTCCGGACGGCCGGTCCGGAAGAAAAAGCGGCCGGCGAAAAGCTGGTGACGGCGATTTCCGCCTTTTCCCGGGAGATCGTCACCCCGGCCCTCGCGGCGGCGGACAGGAAGGACAACGAGGCGCTTCGCCAAATCTCGGCGCAAAAGCTGACCTCGGCTTTCGAGGATATAACCGCCGCCCAGCAGGATCTGTTTTCCATGGAGATTTCGAAAGCCGGGCAAGCTTACGAAGCCGCCAGCGTCAGTTTCAAACATCTGATCTGGCTGATCGTCGCCTTGGTCGTCTGCACGGTGGCCGTGTCGATATTTTCAGGCCGTTTTCTGCTGCGCTCCATATTGGCGCCGGTGAAGCGGCTGGAATCCTATTTCGAAGACATCGCGCGCAACAATTTCCAGCGCGACATTCCACGGGAGGCGGCCCGCGAATTCTGGCACACCGTGGCCATGCTCAAGGCCATGCGGGTTCGCCTGGCTTTCTCGACGCAGGAAAATATCGAGATCAATCATCAGGCGCAGGAGCGGCTGAAACGCGAAATGCTCACCTTGACCGAGGTCCTGGAACGGGAGATCCAGGAAGCGGTCACCGACATCTCGTCGCAGGCCAACCGCCTCAACGAAAGCGCGGTGCGTCTGTCGCACGTCGCCGTCGATCTGCACCAGTCGACGGAATCCGCCACCGAATCGATCGGCACGGCGGCCACCAATGTGCAAATCGTCGCCAGCGCCACGACGCAGCTCGATGCCTCCAGCCGCGAAATCCTCTCGCAGGTGGCGAACAGTTCCCGCCTCGCCGCGACGGCGCGGCAACGCGGTGACGAAGCGAGCAACAAGGTCGCCAGCCTGACCGAGGCGGCGGCCCAGATCGGCAGCGTCGTCGGCATGATCCAGACCATCGCCGGGCAAACCCGGATGCTGGCGCTGAACGCCGCCATCGAGGCGCAGCGCGCCGGGGAGACGGGCAAGGGTTTCGCCGTGGTCGCCGATGAGGTGAAGGGGCTGGCCCGCCAGACCGAAAGCGGAATCGCCGAGGTCAGGGGCCGCGCCGGAGACATCGACCGCACCACCCGCGACGCCGCGGAAACCGTCGATGCGGTCATCACGACGATCCACGAAATCGACGCCATCGGCCAGGAGGTGGCCCGCTCCGCCGACGAGCAACGCTCCGCCACCGGCGAAATCATGGCCAGCGCCACCCAGGCGGCCGAACACACCGGTGAGGTGGCCCGCCAGATGACCTCCATGATGCGCGGCGTGGATACGACCAGTCACACCGCGAAGCGCGTTTCCGAATTGGCGGCGATGGTCAATCGCAACATCAGCGCCCTGCAGCAGCGCCTCAACATCGTCCTCAGAACATCCTATGTCGGCGAGCGGCGCGGCACCGGACGGATCCCGGTGGCCATCCATTTCACGGGACAATTCGGCAGCGACGCCTATGAGGGATTCACCGGCGACATCTCGCGGCGCGGCGCCCTGCTGGTGGTGCCGGCCAAGGGACTTCCCGCCAATCAGCATGGAACGATCACCTTCGACGGGATGGGCCCGCTCGGCGCGCACATTTTGACCCAAAGCGCCGCCGGCTTCCATGTCCGTTTCGAAAATATCCGCGCGAAGGACACCGAAGCCCTCGATGCGATCGTCGAGCGGGCCGTCGAGGCCGATCAGGCCGTCGTCTCCATCGCCAAGGAGGTGGCGGCCCTCGCCGCCCGGGCGGCGGACGCGGCCCTGCGCGGCGGCGCCATCGCCAGGGAGACCCTGTTCAGCATCGATTACGAGCCCATCCCCGGCACCGATCCGCAACAATATCTGCCCCCCTTCGCAAAATTCGCGGAAGACGCCTTCGCGTCCCTGATCGAGCCGCCTCTGGAGCGCGATCCCCGCCTGGCGTTCTGCATCATCACCGACCGCAACGGCTATGTGGCGGCGCACAATCGCAAATACTCCCAGCCGCAACGGCCCGACGACCCGGCCTGGAACGATCTCCACTGCCGCAATCGCCGCGTTTTCGACGATCGCACCGCCATCCTGGCCGCCCACAACATCCAGCCGGTGCTCTTCCAGACCTATTCGCGCGACATGGGGGACGGCGGCATCGTCATCCTGAAAGAGATCGATGTCCCGATCACCATCGCCGACGAGCATTGGGGCGTGGTCCGCCTGGCGCTGAGATTGACCTGATTTCGCCCGCCGCGAATGCCGGAGGAAAGCGTCTCGGCGTCCGGGGTCCCTGAGAAAATCTCGACGCCACCGGCGCGTGGCGAGCGATTCGCCTTGGCCTTGCGCCGCCTTGGTGGTTCAAAATATCCGAAGACGCCTCTCAAGGCCCCCGAGGACGCCGAAAGATAAGCTTTTTCATGACGCCAAGTGGGAACCGATGATGGCCTTTCGGCAACCGTCCCTGGAATCGTTGCGTGTTTTCGAGGCCTGCGCGCGGCTCGGCAATTACCTGCGCGCCGCCGAGGAACTCGGCGTGTCCCCGACCGCCGTCGGTTCGAGAATCCGCACTCTCGAAGCCGATCTCGGCGTTGCCCTGTTCGAACGCGCCCGGCCGAAGCTGAAACTGTCCGGCCCGGGCAAAAAATTGGCGGCCGAGCTCGCCGAAGCCCTGGCCGCCATCCGGACGGCGGTCGAACGGGTCGGACAGGCGTCCGGCCGGAACGTGAGAATTGGCGTTCCCCCCGTCGTGGCGGCACGCTGGCTGGCCCCTCGGCTGGCCCGGTGGGAGAGCTGGCCGAACGCCGTTCCGGTCGAATTGGACGTCGGGGTCTCCTTGCAGCCGATCGGCCCGGGGCATTGCGACCTGGCCATCCGGGCCGGCCGCGGCCATTGGCCGGGATTGACGGCCAGCCTTTTGATGCCGATGCAATGGACGCCGATGTTGACGCCGGCCCTCCACGCGGCCTTGGGCGCCCCGCGCTCTTCCGAACGATTGTTCGACACCGCGCTGCTTCCCAGCGACATGTGGATGCGCTGGTTTCGTGAAACCGGCGTCGCCAGTCCGCCCGTCAAGCCGGCCAAGACACCGGCGCCGACCCAGGAGATGCTGGCCGAGGCGGCGCTCTCCGGTGCCGGAGTGGCCCTGCTGTCGCCGATTCTGTTCCAGCCCCTGCTGAAAACCGCCCGGCTGGTCGCCCCCTTCCCGCACATCCTGTCCGGACCGGACGGCTATTATGCCGTTTATCGTCCGGAGCATCGCAACAAGACGGTCGTCGCCTTCCTGCAATGGCTGCAAAGCGAGGTCGTCGGCACCGGCTGACCACGGCGGCAATCAGCCCCGCCGCCGCCTTGAAGAAAACGGTGGCACCGGCGTTCCTGCCGGTGGAAAAAGACTCCGCCGCGCCAGCGGCGGACACCGGCAGGGCCGCCGGTGCCACCTCCTTTTCATCCGTTGCGTTTAACCACTTGATTTTTGTGCCGATCATGGCATCCTCCCATTGTTGCGAGTAATTCGCATTTGCATATGAGAGGATCCATGATGGGATTTGCCACCGTGACATCCACCGCCGCCGGCTGGCCGATGGGACCGAAGGACTTCATCCGCCTGGCCGCGCTGGGTACGGCCGCCCGCCAGCCGGCCACCGTCGACGCCATCTGCCTGGCCATCGACGATATCGTCGATCAACTCTGGATGCCGGTCGGCGACGTCGTGGCCAGCACCATCGAAGAGATGCTGAAGGACGGCACGCTCCGCCCCCTGTCCGATCGCGGCGACTTGTACGAGATCACCGCTTCGGGCCACGAAATTCTCGGCATGATGTTCGTCCGCCCGGTCGGCCGGCCCGGCTGCCTGCTCGGCCAGGTCGGCTTTCGTCTCAAGCTGGCCTTCATCGATCTGGCCGCCCCCGAGGTGCGCCGTCACTATTTGACCGACACCATCCGCGCCTACGAGGGCGAAATCGCCGCCTGCGAAAAGCGTTGCCGGCATTGTTCCATCCGCGGAACCTTCGGCCGCCTCTGGCAAAATCACGAAACCGACCGTCTGCGCCGCGATCTGTCCCTGCTGCACGACATGGCGGCCGGGTGCGGCGGCGAAACCGCGGCGCTCGCCCTGGCCGATCGAGGTGTCTCATGTGCGACGCATTGAACGTCCTCGCCCCGGATATCGTTCCGCCGCCGGCCCCGACGCGCCGCAGACGGCTCAAGATCGACGAAATCGACAGCCAATGGCATTGCGCCATCATCGGGACCTGCCTGCCCTTGAGCGAATTGAAGGGCCTCGCCGCCAAGCTCGCCATCGCCGTGGACCCGGGACCGAGCGGTTATAACCTGCATGCCAGCATGGTGCGTCTGGCCTCGTCCCATCGCGCGGTGGCCAAGGCGCTCACCAAAAAGCTCGACCGGCGCCATATCGTCGCCCTGAACCGCTTTTCCAAGGTCGAGACCAGCGCGGATCTGATCGAAATGTGGGGCCAGGCCCTCGAGAAAGGCGACGTCGCCGGGGCCGGCTGGGCGGTGATGAGCCACCCCGCCGCCAACGAGGACACCCGCAAGCTGGTCTTTCGCGACATCCATATGCTGTCCCATCAGATGGGCGCGGCGGCGCGGGCCGACCTTCGGCAGATCGACCGGCTGGAAAAAAGCAACGCCGAACTGGAAAGCAGGATCGACCGCCAGCAGGATTATTTCATTTCCGAAATCAGCCGCCGCGACGCCGAGAATGGAAATCTGCGAAAACGTCTGGCCGAGGCCGAGGCCGAGGCGCGCAAATTTGCCCACGCGGTGGAAACCGACGAGGAAATGCGGACGCTGCGCGCGGCGGTCGCCGATCTGAAGATCCAACTGGCCAACGAAATGGAGCGCCATCGCGAAACCGAAAATAAACGGCAGGCGGCCGGCGGCGCGCTCGCCCTCCTCGACCAGCGGCTGGCGCAAATGGCCGTCGAAAATGGCGACATGGCCGAGGAAATCCGGCTTTATGAGACGCGTCTGGCCGGATCGCTGGAACAGGGCGCGGCTTTGGGCGGTTGCGGATGGGACTGCGCCAAGCTCGATCTCTGCGGACGCTGCATTCTTTTCGTCGGCGGACGCCACCAGCAAATGCCCCATATCCGCCGGCTGGTCGAAGGCTGCAACGGCGTTTTCTCCCACCATGACGGCGGTGTCGAGGAAAGCATGAGCCGCCTGCACAGCCTGTTCGGCCGGGCCGACGCCGTTCTCTTTCCCGTCGATTGCGTCAGCCATTCGGCCCAGGACACCGTCAAACAGCTCTGCCACAAATGGCAGAAACCTTTCGTTCCGGTTCGCCGATCCGGCCTCGGCGCCTATTTCGCCGCATTGGAGGCGGTGGTGACGGAAGCATAGGCCGGCCCGGCAAGACATCGTCAAAATAATATCCACGCGATCAAGACCACATCCGAAAAGTGTTAGCACTCGCTTTTATTGAGTGCTAACACCTTTCGGAATATCCGCACGAACAACTTTTGAATTCACGTCAATAACGGTAAATCGCCCTTGTATCTTCGCCGTGTCAAAACAAAATCCATGTCATAGGCCGATCGGTTCTTTCGATTCAAGCGTCCGGATCTTCGGAACAGAGCGCATCAAGAACAGCTGATGGCCTTTTCGGGTCGATGACGAAGCGGGAGAAAGACACACCATGGCGAGCCGAGAATTTATGTTGCTCACGCAAGGCTATGGATTGACCACGGCGGAAATCCATTATCGCATGCCCGACCATCCGTCCCTGCTGCAGCTTTACGTCTGGCAGGACTACGACATGGCGCCGGACTTTCCGACGCTGCAGGGTTTTCTCGATTATTGGCGGCGGGAACTGGACGGCGCGCTCCATACGGTGCGGATCGCGCACCAGCGGTTGCTTCGGCCATCGGAATGGCGGGCGGTCGACGGCGTCTTCCACGTCCATTGACGCCCCCCTTGGCCGGACGGACGCAACCCTTGACAGATCGGAAAAGCTCACCGAAATCAATAACAGCCGGTCGCCGGCCGGGATCGGCTTGAGAGTGGAAACGCCGAGCTTCGGCGTCTCTCCCATCCATGTTGCTCATTGGAGGATATGGCGATGGAACTCACCTACTGTTTTATTCCGACAACATACCGATTCCCTATCGATCTCGAGCGGAACGCCCCCGCCTTCGGAAACGCCGACGGCCCGCCGCCGCCTCTCTGAGGCCGCGAGCGTCCGCCAATCCGGCGGCATCGTCTTTTATTAAGCTGCCACGCAAAGCACCGGATCGTCCGCCATGCCCGCAACGGCACCCGGAAGAGCACCGGCGTCGAGCCGGCGTCCGTAGCGGCGACGATTCGCAGGAAAAAACCGACAGGAGACGAAAATGGGTATCAGAGACATCATTCACTGGGGTCGCAACGACAATCGGACTCCGAGCCTTTATCGTGATCCGGAGCAAAGTCCGTTCCTGGCGCTTCATCGCGAGGTCAACCGACTTTTCGACGACGTTTTCCGCGGCATCGACTTCCCGACGCCGTTCGCCGGCGCGACCGCCTGGACGGGCGGCTGGCCGAATGTCGACATGACCGAGACGGAGAAGGAGTATCGCGTTTCCGCCGAAGTCCCCGGGCTGGAGGAAAAGGACGTCGAAGTGCTTCTTCAGGACGGCGTTCTGATCATTCGCGGCGAAAAGCGGACGGAAACCGAAGACAAGGACCGTCACGTCAGCGAATGCTTCTCAGGACGTTTCGAGCGGCGCATCCCGGTCGGCCATGAGATCGAGGAGGACAAGGTGGGCGCCACCTTCAAGAACGGCGTGCTCCTCGTCACGCTGCCCAAGACGGAGACGGCGCAGGCGAAGCCGAAACGGATCGCCATCGATACCCGGCACTGATGGGCCTCGCCGGCCCCGTGTGATCGGAACACTCCCGGGCGTTCGATGTTCGAAGCCCTCCCCGCCTGCGGGGAGGGCTTCATGACCGCTACGGTCTCAGGCCCGTAAAGCAATCACCGCGTCATAACGCGTTCCGCCCCGTCCTGGAAGAATAAGGAAAAGTGGCACCGGCGTCCCTGCCGGTGTCCGCCGCCTGCGCGGCGGAGTCCTTTCCACCGGCAGGGACGCCGGTGCCACGCGTCAAGGGTCCGGGCGCCGCCATGGCCGGCCTTGACAAGCCGTCTTTGCCGCCGCCAGAGTCTCAGCCATGCCCGTGCCGTCCGTCTGCCCCCATGATTGCCCCAGCGTCTGCGCGCTCGACGTCGAGCGCACGGACGCCACCCACATCGGTCGCATCCGCGGCGCCGAGCAGCCCTATACGGACGGCGTCGTCTGCGCAAAAGTGGCCCGCTACGCCGAGCGGGTCCACCACCCCGACCGTCTGACCACCCCGCTGCGCCGCACCGGCCCCAAGGGCAGCGGCCAGTTCCGTCCGATCGGCTGGGACGAGGCACTCGACCGCGTCGCCGAGCGGCTGACCGCCATCGCCGCCGAGCATGGGCCGGAGGCGGTCTGGCCGTATTTCTTCGCCGGCACCATGGGCCTGGTCCAGCGCGACGGGATAGAGCGGCTGAGCCATGTAATGCGC
>JAATGN010000165.1 GCA_015654615.1 Rhodospirillales bacterium | reverse complement strand
TTTTCGCCGGGACGATGGTACAGGGATCGATCCCGTTTGATCGCAAAGCGCTCCAGCGGCCATTGAGGCCGCGGCCAAGCGCGCGGAGGCGCGCGCCCGGCGAGGGACATCAAGAAAAGCCGGAGCGTGATGCCGATTTAAGGCATCGCGCTCTAGCGAAGCTCGCGCAGCACCAGGACCTGCAGCGGTCCCTTCAGCAAGCTCTCGAAGGCCTTGGCCATCGCCAGAAAGTGCGGCTCCTTCTCATGGACGGCCAGGGCGGCACGGCTTTTCCAGCGTTCGATGAAGACGAAGCGGGCCGGGGTTTCGATCTCGGCATGCGCGGTGTAAAGCAGGCATCCCGCTTCCTGGCGGGTGGGTTCGAGACAGGCCTGGATGGCCGTGGCCACCTCATGCTCGCGCCCCGGCTTGGCCTCGACGATGGCGACGACGGAAATTTCATCTGACATGGCGGTTTCCTTCAAAAATATCGATGTATATCAAGGTGTTGTCGGTCGGATCGTATCGTGATGCGGCCTGTCATGAGAACACGGATGAACACGGATAAGAATGGATGGCGCCGCAGGCAATCCCCTGGCGCGTCCAATGACCGAAGCGCGGAAGGATAGGAGAAATGCCTGCGGCGCAATCCTATCGGCGTTCACCCGTTCTTATCCGTGTCCATCCGTGTTCTTTGAAATTCGCCGCCCATGGCTTGATCACAAATTGACGATTTTCGAGCGAATCTTGTCGAAGTCGATGGTTCCCAGGCCTTTCTGGCTGGCGAAGGCGAGATAGGGCAGGGCGTCGGCGTCGAGATTCCAATAGGCCTTCGCCACATAGGCGTCGATGGCGACCGGATCGGTGCCGGCCACCATGGTCTTTTTCAAGAGCACGTCTTCCAGGCTGCCGCCGGTCGGGCCGTTGCGGATCAGCACGCGGTAGGCGTCGATCAAAGTCAGGGTGGGGCGGATGAAATCGGCCAGATCCGCCAGGCTTTCGTGAACCCGCTGGTGCAGCTGGTTGCGCTGGCCGCCCAGGATGCCGTACCAGTTCTTCATTCCCAGGGTGGCGCCGGTCAGGCTGTGATGCTTGGCGATGGGAAGATTGATGATCTTGTCGGCCGACAGAAACGGCTCGAAGACCGGCCAGGTGCGGAGCACCCGGCCCCCGATGTCGACCTCCCTGAATTTGTCGGGATCGGGCAGCACCACCTCGGCTCCCTCCCGTTCCGCCGCGGCGGCGATGCCGGAGCGGCGGAAGCAGCGGCGGGGATCGTTGCAGCTGACGTCGGTGACGACGATTTTCCGCGCGCCGGCCTGCCGGCACTGGCGAATGACCTCGGCCACCACCTCGGGATTGGTGTTGGCGGCCTGCTCGGGCGTCCTGTCCCAGCCGATATTGGGTTTCAGCAGCACCAGATCGCCCTTGGAAACGAAGCGTCCGATGCCGCCCAATTCGCGGATCGCCGCCTGCACGAGTGCCGTCGGTTCGCCGCCGGTCACCACCACCATTTCCGGCCATGCGGCGTCAGGGCGGACCGTGTGGCTGCGCTTGGCGGCCTCCATCACGGCCGCCTCGGTCGGGCGCTGGGTGCGCTGGTTGAGCCAGGCCCCCAGCACCGCCGTACTGACGCCGATGCCGCTCAGGCGCAGCAGCCTCAACAATGCTTCTCGCCGATTCATCGCTTGGGTCCTTAATCGCTTGGTGACGCCGCCGTCGTGGTCCGAGCCCGGGGCTCAGGCCTCGACGACGGAAATGAAGTTCGGATCGTTGGTGCCCAGCCGGTGCCGGTCGTCGGCGGCGGTGGTGATGTAGCGGGGCGGCCGGCCCACCGCCTCCAGCGTTTGCAGTCCTTTTTCGGCCCGCTTTCGCTCGATGACCTGCCAGCCGACGTAATCGAGGGCGACCGGATCTTGGGCCACCATCAGGCTGTTGTGTTGCCAGGCGTACTGCGGACGGTAGCCGGGCCCGCCTTCGTAGCCGGCGGTGGTCAGATCGGCGACGGCGAACCGCACCTTTTTGCGGATCGTCGGCAGCATGTTGACGTCGGCGACCCCGGGGTTGCAACCGTTGGCATGGCATTCGTTGGGGTTGTCGATGACCCCGTACATGTTCTTCATCGACAGCGTCATGCCCGAATAGCCATGATCCTTCAAAAGCGGGACATTGATCACCACGTCGCAGAGGCGCGTCAGGATCTTCGACAGCCGGCAGCGGACCGTGCCGAAGCTTTCCTCTTCGTCTTCGTAGCCCACGGCGTCGGTTCCCAGGCAGCGGACCTGGCCGGGGCCGGGAGACGACGCCAGGTGGAAGCCCGCTCTTTCCAGCTCGTGGTCGGTGCGGTCCCAGATCACGATGTCGTTGGGGGCGATGCCGGCCTGCCGGAGCCTTTCGACGATGGCCTCGACCAGGGTCACATTGGTCGACAGGCCGCGGCCGGCGATGGTGTTGACCTTGAGGCCGACCACCTGCCCGGGCTGGACCAGCTGCTTCCACGGCGCGACCGGATCGGCGACGCCGAAGAAGCCTTGCATGGCGCGGTCGAGCAGGGCGGCCAGGCGGGCCGGATCGACCGCTTCGCCGCCGCCGCGCAATTGGGCGTCGGTCGCCATCACCACCGTGGATTTGGCGGCCGGCGCCGGCGCGGCCTGCGCGGTGTTCAGGGCCAGGGCGTCGACGGCGCCCAGCGCCATGCCTCCCGCCACATAGGTCTTCAGAAATCCCCGCCGGCTCGTCCCTTTTCGCTCATCCATGATCCGTTCCTTTTTCCTGAAACCCGCGCGATCAGGCGCTATTTTCCAAGCTGCTGCTCCACCCCATGGCCGAGATCGACCAGGGCCTTCGCCAGTTCCGGCCCGTTCTGGTAGGCGACGATGCGGACCAGATAGGGGCCTTTGCGGAAGACCAGGCTTTGACTGTAGGCGCGGGCCGCGTCGCCGACCGCGGCCGGCTTGGCGTCGCCGGCCGCCTCGGATTCGAAGATCGTCTTGGCGCCGTTGGCGTCCGACATCGTATAGACGTCGGCCACCGCGTCGATCTTGCCCTGGAAGCTGTAGTCGGCCGTCGAGGCCCCCTTGACGCCGGCCTTTACATATTTCTCGGCGTCCCCGTCGATATATTCATAAAGGTTCTGGGCGGTGAAGCTGCGCTCCTCGCCCTTGGCCCAGCCGGCCACCGCGTCGGGGAACGGCGGGGCCGCCATGGCGAGGGTCGCGCCGCCCACCGCGACGAGCCCGGCGGCGACGATGGCCGCGAACCCTGGAAAAAACTTCGAAAGAACGGTCATGATCGGGTTTTCCCTGTTTCTCATTTCAACAGCAGCTGGTTGGCGGGCGAACGGCTCTCGCCGACGCTGGTGATATAGACCGCCGGCCGATCCTGCAGGACGCAGGCGAATTCGCAGCATCCGCAGCCGATGCATTGGGCCGGGTCGATGTAAGGCTGTTTGACGGTCTTTTTGTTGCCGCGGGAATCGACGACCTCGGCTTCCTGCAGATAGATCGCCTTCGGCGAGGTCGGGCACCATTCCTGGCAGACGATGCAATCGACCGCCATCGCCCAGGGCAGGCACCGTCCGCGGTCGTAAAAGGCGGTCCCCAGGCGAATCGGCTTGGCATTGCCGGCGGCGTCGCCGACCCAGCCCTTTTCCTGCGGGGTGATCTCCCAGATGGCGCCGGTCGGACAAACCTGCGAGCACAGCACGCAGCTCGGTTCGCAATAGCCGATGTGCGGCACCAGGACCGGCGTCCACAGGCCTTCCAGGCCGGCCTCGGCGATGGCCGGATGCAACGCGTTGTTGGGACAGGCCTTCATGCATTCGCCGCAGCGCAGGCAGCGCTGCAGGAAGTCGCTTTCGGCCAGCGATCCCGGCGGACGCAGCAGGCGTTCGCTTTTGTCCGCCGCGAAGCCGGTCGTGCTGCGCAGCAGCGGAATGGCCGCGACGCCGGCCGCGACGCCGACCAGGGCCCGGCGCCGCTGCAGGTTGGGCCCTTCCACCATCGCCGTTTCCGGGAAAAGGCCGAACGACAGGCTGTGCCTCGGACAGGAGGCCACGCAATTCAGGCACAGCAGGCACTCCGTCTTGTGCCATGGACCGACCGGATCGTCGCCGCCCTGGCACTGCATCAGGCAGCGGTTGCAGTCGTTGCAGGTCTGGGCGTTCTTGGACAGGCCGAGAATGGACCAGCGCGAGGTGATGCCCAGCAAGGCGCCCAGCGGGCACAGCGCGCGGCACCAAAAGCGGGTGACCCGCAGATTGAGCGTCACGATCGCCAGGAAGATCAGGCCGAGATAGACGCCCTGGCGGAAATAGGGCTGATGGAAATCCAGCACGGTGGCGGCGAAGGCCGCATGCAGCGCGCCGCCCACCGTCTGCAGGGCGGCGTAATCGCTTTGCTCCAGTCCGCGGGCGAGGGCGCCGAGGCCGTAGTTCAGGGCCGGGATCACCGACAGGCCGAGCGAGCGGACGAGAACCGAGAAGGGATCGAGCCAGCCGACCAGCGCCGAACCGAGGGCCGTCGCCGCCAGCAGCGCGAACAGGATGTAGTATTTGGTCGTCTGCCAGGGTTTGTAGCGGTTGGACGAGATGCGCAGCTTGCCGCGCTTGCTTTCGGATTTCACCCGGCCGAAATAATGGTGGATCGTCCCCATCGGACAGACCCAGCCGCAGAAGAACCGTCCGAAAAACAGCGTCGGAATGACGACGACCAGGGCCCACAGAAGCCCGCGGTAGAGGGCGTGGCTGCCGAGCGCGTTGGCCAGGGCGGCCAGGGGATCGATTTCGAAAAAGAAACGGACGGGGTAGGCCAGGCGGGCGTCCGGTCCGGCGGCATGCGTCGACGCGTCGATCCCCGTCCGCAGCAGCAGCAGACAGAAGAACAGGAGAAAACCGATCTGCGACAGTCGGCGGACATTGGCCAGAAGCTTGTAGTTCACGGACGAAATTCCTCAGAGACGACAGACCTGGGGCGGCACGACGGCGGCGTCCCGTAAAAAAGCGGATCCCCGGCGATAGGACCGCAAGCCGGCGAACGGCCGGCCGGCGGCGGCGCACAGGCGTTTCGCCCGGTCCTCCAGCCGCCGGCATCCCGCCGCATCCGGCAGCGGGGCGCATTCGATGAAGACGCCCCGGACGGTGATGCGGCAGCGCAACGTGGCGGCGGCCGGCAGATGGCCTTGCAGTTCGCCCTCCACCGCTTCGATGAAGCGGAGATCGTCGGCGTCGACGGCGATTCCCGTCTCGATGCGGCTGGCCAGGCAGGGCTGGGCGGGCAGGGCGGCCAGGTCGGCCAGCCGATGATGGCGGGCCAGGGCGTAGATGTCGCTTTTGCCCAGACCCGCTTCGACGAAGGGATGGATCACCGCGAAGCTGCGGGCCGCCTCGAGCCCGGGACGGAAATCCCGCAGATCGTCGAGATTGGTTCCCGAGGCGATGGGCAGGCCGGTCGCCGCCCCGATGCTCGCGTAAAGATGGCTCTTGCAGTGATAGCAGCGATCGACCGGATTGGCCCGGTAGGCCGGATCGGCCATTTCGCCGGACTCGAGGCAGATCAACCGCCAGCCGTGGGAGCGGGCGTAGGCCCGAACGCGTGCGGTGGCGGCGGCCGGCACGGCCGGCGATACGGCATGAACGACGGTCACGGCGGCTTTCGAGAAGCGGTGGGCGACGAAGGCCAAGGTCATGCTGTCGACGCCGCCGCTGACCGCGACGGCCAGTCCTTCGTGCCGGTCGAGCTCCGCCAGCAGAGTCTGCCGCAAGGCGGACGGGTCGCCGGCCGCGGGCTGGATGCGAGGCGCCTCAGGCATGGTCGGAGCGCGCCCGGACCGCGCCGGCGTTGTCTCCGTCGCCGTCAACCGGAACAAATGCCGTGGAAAGATGTTTTTCGCGAAATGGGTCTGTTACGGAATTGTCACAAAGGATAGGCGAGTCTGTCGTCAGCCATTTTTCCATGGCGCACCGCTATAAATGAGCATCACATCGAAGATGATACTCAAATTTAATTGAGGCAACACTATGGCGAGAGCATAGTATTAGATTTATTATAATTGATAATGCGAAGCAGTGATAAATTATACTTTTGATTATTTGTCCTACCTCGATGAAACACCGGAGGTCGCCATCGCCGCCGCCCGGCGGGCGTCCCCGGCCAAGCCGCCCACCTGGCCGGGACGCCCGAAGGAATCAGGCGGTGCGATAGCGTTCCAGCCAATGGGCGTAAGGGGCGGGCAAGACCCAGGACGGCTTGTCGAGGCCGAGCTTGAGGGCGGCGGCATAGGGCCAATGCGGGTTGGCGAGCAGCGGCCGGCCCAGCATGACGAGATCGACCTTGCCGTCGCGGATCAGCCCGTCGGCCTGTTCGGCCTCGCTGATGTACCAACTGGTCGAGCCGGGCAGTCCGGTTTCGCGGCGGACGCGTTCGGCGATCGGGGCGAGGAAGGCCGGGCCCCAGGGAATCGCCGCCGTGGGCGTCGAGAATCCGACGCTGACGTCGATGAAGTCGAGCCCTTCCGCCTTGAAGCGGCGGACCAGGTCGATCGATTCCGCCAGGGTCTGCTCGTCGCGGCCGTCGAATTCGATCACGCCGAAGCGCGCCGTCAGCGGCCGGTCGGACGGCCAGACCTCGCGCACCGCGGCCAGCGTCTCGACCAGGAAGCGTCCGCGGTTTTCGGCGCTGCCGCCGAATTCGTCGTCGCGCCGGTTGGAATGCGGGGAAAAGAAGCTCTGGCCGAGGTAGCCGTGGGCGAAATGCAGCATCAGCCACTGGAAGCCGACGTCCCGTGCCCGCTTCGCCGTCGCGACGAAGTCCTGGCGCACCCGCAGGATGTCGTCCTTCGTCATGACGCGGGGAACCTTCGGCAGCCCGCCGCCGAAGGCGATCGCCGAGGGCGCGATGGTCGGCCAGCCGCGCGCATCGCCCTCGGCCATGTGGTCGTCGCCCTCCCACGGCCGATTGGCGCTGGCCTTGCGGCCGGCATGGCCGATCTGGATGCCGGGGACGGCCCCCGCCGCCGCGATCGCCGCGACGATCGGCCGGAAGGCCTCGGCCTGGACGTCGTTCCACAGTCCGGCGCAGCCGGGGGTGATCCGTCCCTCGGGCGCCACCGCGGTCGCCTCGACCACGACGAGGCCGGCGCCGCCGCGCGCCAGGCCGGCATAATGCGGCAGGTGCCAGTCGGTCGGCACGCCGTCCACGGCCGAATATTGGCACATCGGAGAGGCGGCGATCCGGTTGCGCAGGGTAACGCCCTTGAGGGTGAAGGGATCGAACAGGCTCGGCATGAGGGAGGGCTCCATGACAAAGGTCGGTGCGGTTTCGACAGGACCTTATTCTATAGTTCGAGATTTTACGAACAATAGCAAAATGCGGTCATCCATGTTAGGAGGGACGAAACATGGCGGGGACGGGAGGAATTCGTGAGGGCTTTCAAGCACCCTCCAATCGAAGAGGTCGCCCTGGTGGATGTGCTGCACGCCCTGAGCGATCCGGTGCGTCTCGACATCGTCCTGAAGCTGGCCTGGGAGGGCGAGGCCAGTTGCGCCGCCCTCGATTTCGGCCGGCCGAAATCGAGCATGTCGCATCATTTCCGCGTCCTGCGGGACGCCGGGCTGGTGCGGACCCGCAACGAAGGGGTGGCGCATGTGAACGCGCTGCGCCGCGAGGAGCTCGACCGCCGCTTCCCCGGCCTGCTGGAGTCCGTGGTCGCGGCGATGAAGCGGTGAATCGCTTCGTTTTCTTCTTCGTCATTGCTTCGCGCTGGAGCGCGATGCCTTAAATCGGCATCACGCTCCAGCTTTTCTTGATGTCCCTCGCCGGGCGCGCGACTCCGCGCGCTTGGCCGCGGCCTCAATGGCCGCTCTAAGAGGAAAAGCGGCACCGGCGTCCCCGCCGGTGGAAAAGACTCCGCCGCGCCAGCGGCGGACACCGGCAGGGACGCCGGTGCCACTTTTGCTTATTCATCCAGGACGGGTCGGCCGCCGGCCGGTGCGGAACCCGTTATGACGCGGTTATTTCTGAAGGGGCCCTTACCGTTCGGCGTCGACGGTGCGCCAGATCCGCGTGATATCGTCGAGCTTGGCCTTGAGGTCGGCCGGAAGTGCCCCCTGTTCCGCCGCGGCGAGGCTGTCGGCCAGTTGTTCGGGCCGGCTGGCCCCGACGATCGGCGCGGTGATGGCCGGATTGGACAGGACCCAGCGCAGCGCCATCGCGGTCATGCCGAGGCCGGCCTCGGCGGCGACGGCGCGCAGGGCCTCGATGGTTTCGAACTCCTGTTCGTGCCAGTAGCGTTCCTGATAGCGCGCCGCGGCGTCGCCCAGCTGAAAGCGGGTGCCGGCCGGCGGCGGCGCCTGCCGGTCATGCTTGCCGGTCAGCAGTCCGCCGGCCAGCGGGTTATAGGAAATCACCGCGATTCGTTCCTCCTCGCACATCGGCAGGAGGTCGCGTTCGAAATTGCGGAACAGCAGATTGTAGCGCGGCTGCGCGGATTCGAAGCGGACGAGGTTTTTCAATTCGCTGCGGCCGAGGGCGCGGGCCAGCTTGTGGGCCGGCCAGTTGGAAACCCCGACATAGCGCGCCTTGCCGGCCCGCACGATCGTATCGAGCCCCTCCAGCGCCTCGTCGATCGGCGTCTGCGCATCGTAGCTGTGCAACTGGTACAGATCGACGTAATCGGTGCCGAGACGGCGCAGGGAGGCGTCGATCGCGTCGAGGACATGCTTGCGCGACATGCCCTGCTGCCAAGGCTTGGGTCCCATCGGGCCGACGCATTTGGTCGCCAGGACGAACTGATGGCGCCGTCCCTTCAGCCAGGCGCCGACGATCTCCTCGGTCCGGCCGAGGCTGTCCGGCGGGCCGCCCAGGGGATAGACGTCGGCGGCGTCCAGGAAGTCGATGCCACCCGCCGCCGCGGCATCCAGGATCGCGTGGCTTCGCGATTCGTCGCATTGAAACCCGAAGGTCATGGTGCCCAGACACAGCTTGGAGACGCTGAGGCCGATGCCGCCGAATTTGCTGTATTGCATGAATCGTCCTTGAAACGAATGTCAGCCGAGGGCCGCCAGCGCCGCCGCGTAGTCCGGCTCCTGCTTGAGTTCGGGAACCAGTTCGGCGTGAAGCACGGTGTCCTGCTCGTCGAGCACGACGACCGCCCGGGCGGCGACGCCGGCCAGGGGGCCGGTCCGCATCGCGACGCCATAGGCTTCGAGAAACTCCCGGCCGCGCATCGTCGACAGGGTGACGACATTGGTCAGGCCTTCGGCCCCGCAAAAGCGGGTCTGCGCGAAGGGGAGATCGGCCGAGATGCAGAGGACGACGGTATTGGCGAGGCCGTTCGCCTTTTGATTGAACTGGCGGACCGAGGTGGCGCAGGTCGGGGTGTCGATGCTGGGGAAGATGTTCAGGATCTTCCGCTTGCCGGCCAGGCTGGCCAGCGTGACGTCGGCCAGATCCTTGCCGACCAGGGAGAAGGACGGCGCATGCCGCCCTTTCTTCGGGAAGTCTCCGGCGACCTCTATGGGGCTTCCGGCTCGGGTCACGGTGCTGCTCATCGCGGGTTCCTTCGGATGGGGATGACGATTTTCATCGGAACGAAGCTTCCGGGCACATGGCCGCAACGGGCGCCGGTGCCCAGGAACATATTCTCCGTTTATTCCGGCCTCAGGTCAAAAGTTTACGGCCGAGCTTCGCTTCGACGGACTCGATCTTGGAGGTCAGGCGGCTCTCCGGTCCGGACCGGTAGTCGATCTTGATGCCGGTCTCGATCCGGTCGCAATCGCTCTTCATCGCCTCGAAGCAGGCCGTGACGACGGCCATCGCCTCGGACCATTCCCCTTCGATGATCGTTCCCATCGGGGTCAGCCGATAGGGCAGGCCGCTCTTGTCGATGATGTCGAGGATACGCGCCACATAGACGCTGACGCTTTCGCCCTGGCCCAGCGGCCACATCGAAAATTCGAGCAGAACCATTGTCTTCTCCTTTTTGTCGGATTTTTCCGGATGCCACGGAAGATGTATGTGCCGGGCCGCGTTCCGCAACGACGCCGGTATGTGTCGACGTCTTTCAAGACGGGTCAGGCGACCAGGTGATGCTGGGATCGTCCTTGCTTCGATAGCACAGCGCCGTGATGGCCGCCTTCGACAGGATGGCGGGGGCCGCTCCGTTGATGGTCAGCTGACCCTTGCGGGCCAGGATCCATCCGGATGCCGGGCAAATCCGCCGCGGCACCGCTTCCACCAGCAAAATCGTCCGCTCGTCGGCGCCGCGCATCAGATGCAGTTTGATCCCGGCGTCCGACCGGGGGGGACGGCCCGACGCGGCGTCGGCAAGCTGGCCGGCGAATTGCGCGGCGGTCAGAATGTCGGGACGTCTGGCGTAAGGCGAATCCCGCCAGATCGCATGGGTGGCGATGGCGATCATCGCCGCGGTCGAGGCCACGACGAGAAAGATCGTCAGGGCGATCACGGACCGCGGGGTCGCCGGCGCGGCGCCGGGCGGCCGCTTCGCCGGCACGGGCTTTTTCCCGACGGCCGTCGGGGGAGGCGGCTGGCGCGCCATGCCGGGATGCGGACGGTCGCTCCGCGCCGTCTGCAACAAGGCGGCGCAATGCCGCGCGGCGCTTTTCATCGCGGAAAAAAATCTGCTGGGAACCGTTTCCCGCCTGACCGCCTCGATGCTGGCATGGACGGATTTGACCAGCGTTTCCTTCTTCGCGTGGTCCTCGGGGCGCTGCAGCACCAGTCCCAGCGCCAGCACGACGAGTTCCTCCAGGTGATCCGGATCGTGCAGCGCGGGAATCTTTCGAAGGATGCCCTGCAGAAGTTCATCCTGTTCCTGCGGAGAGGGCAGCCCTTGCATGGGTCAGGCCTTGGCCCGCTGCGCCGGTCCGCGCGAAGCGGAACGGGGCGCCGCGGGGCGGCGGACGGACTCCGCCGACTCGTCGCTCTCCTCCCCGGTTTTCCGACGGACCAGGAAACCCTGCAGCGCCCAGCCGATCAACCAGGGGGTCAGGCCGAAGCAGAAAATCCCGAACAGGCCGAAAACAATGGCATGCAGAAGCGGCTCGGCCGTGCCGTCGAAGGCGCCGAGCGCCCACAGCATCGGCGTGGCGAACAGCATGAACATCGCCCCGGGAAGCCCCAGTCTCGTCCAGCCGTTGGATTTCGTCAGGCAAACGCGCGTATCGACCATGTTCGACCACCTTCTGGCGTGGCGGACCATCCGGGTTCCGGAACCGTCCGGGGCGGATGAACTCTCCAGTCGCAACGCAGCGAGAATAGCCTGCCGAAGCCGCTTCGGCAGTCGTTATTTGCAGGGCCGGCCGATTGTATCGGAAGCTTCACAAGCAGGAGCGCCGGCCGGCGGAAAGGGAACCGCCGGCGATCGTCGCCGGGTCATCCCGCCTGGGCGCGGGGGTTGAGGGCCGCCGCCGTGCTGACATAGGCGGCTCCCAGGAATTCCGGTCGCTTGTAGAGCCCGTGCAGCCAGGACGCCAGCATGCACATCTCCTCGAACTTGACGATCTCGTCCAAGGTGCCGGCAGGAAATCTGATGGAGAAGGAGGTGGCGAGGATGTCCAGAACCTCCTCGGTCTGTTCCAGGCTCAGTCCGAGATCGGTCTCGATCTGGGCATGGCGGGTCAACTTTTCCTCGCTGATTCCATAGTCGTCCCGGATGAGCTTGACCACCCAGCGGAACATGTTCATCCAGTTCTGAACGTCGGAAATGTCGCGATCGAAAGCCATGCCTGCTCCATGGGCAACCGGCACCGATCCTACCCCGATATGGCGGATCGGCATACCCCGGTTTTGGCGGCGTCCCTTTGCCGTCTTCCTCTTCGGCCGTCCGGCCGCCGGAAACGGCGGGTCATGGCCATAACCACAGCGTCCCGATGGCCAGGGTGACGAGGGTCAGCGGGGCGCCCAGCCTGAAATAGTCCCAAAAGCCGATCGTCACCCCGGACTCGGCCGCCCTTTGCACGACGATCAGATTGGCGATCGAGCCCAGCACGGTGAAATTGCCGGCCAGGGTCGAGGCCATCGCGACCACCAGCCATGCCCGGTCGTGGTCTTCCAGCGCCGTGACGAAGGGCTTCAGCATGAGAACGGCCGGCACATTGCTGACCAGGTTGGACAGGACGGCCGTCACCGCCGCCAGCCGGGGAAGCTGATCGAGATGCAGCCGGCCGACGGCGGCCAAAACCTCGGGACCGAGCAAGGCGCGCTGGGCGCCGGCCACGATGACGAACAGGCCGGCGAACATCAGCAGCAGCGACCAGTCGATTTCCGCGTAGATCCGCCGGCTCTTCAGCCGTCTGGTCAGCAGCACCAGGCCGCCGACGACGATCGCCGCCTTGGCCGGGACCACGCCGGAAAAGAACAGGGCGATCATCAGCACGGCGGCCGCCAGGGCGCGAACCATCAGCATGCGGTTGGCCTTGATCTTCGGCGGCGGCGCGGTCAGCCGCGCCGCGCCGAAAAATTCGGCGCGGTGGAAAAGGGCGGTGAGCGCCACGGTGGCGATCAGTCCCGTCAGCGCGACCGGCCCCAGGGCCCAGGCGAAGGCGCCGTAGGCAATGTGCGAGAAGCTGCCGATCATGATGTTTTGCGGATTGCCGGTGATCGTCGCGGTCGACCCGACGTTGGAGGCCATCGCCACGGCCAGGAGATAAGGCAGCGGCCGGCGGCCCAGGGCCAGGGTCAGGTCCAGCACCAGCGGGGCCAGCACCAGGCAGACCGCGTCGTTGACCAGGAAGGCGGACAGGCCGCCCGAGGTGGCGGCGACGGCGCAGAGCAGGATCAGCGGCCGTTTGGCCCGTGCTCCGACCCAGGCCGTGGCCACCGCGAAGAAGCCCGAAAGCCTGAGACCGGCCACGACGATCATCATGCCGAGCAGCAGCGCGATGGTGTCGAAGTCGATGGCCCGATAGGCCGCCTCCAGCGGCAGGGCGTCGGAGGCGATCATCAGGCCGGCCCCGACCAGGGCGATGCCGGCCCGGTCGATGCGCAGGCCGGGAATGCGGCCGACCGCCAGGGCGAGATAACTGCCGGCGAAGACGACGACGGCCGCGACGGTCCGGCCTTCCTCTCCCAGGCGATGATCGCCGGTGGGAAGCAGGGCGGGGACCAGGGCGGCGGCGATGGCGACCGCCACGACCAGCCCGACCAGAAGGACGCTCAGGGTGACCAGCCAGCGGTTTCGACGAGGAGGCTTGCGACGCATGGGACGGATGGTAGCGATCAAATCGCGCCGAGTCCCCGATTTGGCGTGAAGACATGCCGCGCGTGCGGTCGGCCGCCGCCGTCGGTCGGATGGAATTTCCTATTTTCAACTGTTCCGATCGGCAGGCATAGGATTCTTTACACAATTTTAACTTTGGAGGAGGAGTTTCGCGACATCAGCAAGATGCAGCATGAGGTGAGTGGCCGGCCATGTCCAAGATTCAGCTCTCCGATGGAAAATTTCAGTCCCGGACCGCCGCCGCCCTGGCCGGTCTGGCCGTCCTGGCGGCTTTTTCCGTCACGGCGCGACCGGCGTTCGCCGACACGATGGACATCCGCAAATCGGACAATTCCTTTTCGGTCGACGTCGGCGCCTCCTATCTCGATTATGCCGAGAAAAGGCCGGCCGGCGGCTCCACGCTCGATTCGGAGAAAGGCTGGTTGCCCACCGTCGGCCTCGGGGTGGGCTTTCTGAGCGACGAAGGCGCCTCGCCGCTTCTGCGAAACCTTTATGGCCGCCTGGAAGGGCGGGCCAGCGCCGGTTCCACCGACTATGACGGCGCGTTGCAGGACGGCACGCCCGCCACCGGCACCACGGACGACCGCGTCTATTCGTTCGCGGCGCAAATGGGCCGGGCTTTCCCGCTCGGTCAGGATCTTCTGCTGACTCCCTTCGTCGAAGTCGGCTACCGCCATTGGAACCGCGATATGCTGGGTGTCCACGGTTATTCCGAAACCTATACGAACTGGGATGCCATGGGGGGCCTGCTGGCCCAATATTCCCCGGAACACCGCTGGGTGCTGTCCGCGTCCGCGGCGGGCGGGACGACCTTCTCGCCCCAGATGTCGAATTATATCGGAGATTTTTCCCTGGGCGACGATGCCGTCTGGCGGGTTCGCGGCAAGATCGGCTATCTCGTCACCGACAAGCTCGAACTGACCGGCACCGCGGAATATCAGGACTTCAGCTATGGCATCAGCCCGCCGGTCATCAGGGGGCGCATCGGATATTACGAACCCGACAGCACGACCCATCAGACCACCTTGCTGGCCGGCGTTTCCTATCACTTCTTCTAGTTCCCGGCGTGTGAAGCCCTTCCCCCTCGATGGGGGAGGGGACCGCCAAGGCGGAGGCCATCGGCCGCGGGCCTTGCCCGATCGGCCGGCGACGGTGGCCGGTCCGTTGCCTCCGGTTCTCCGACAGCCGGACTGGAGCGGCGTGCGTCAAATCTGACGCCCGCCGCTCCAGCGGCCATTGAGGCCGCGGCCAAGCGCGCGGAGGCGCGCGCCCGGCGAGGGACATCAAGAAAAGCCAGAGCGTGATGCCGATTTAAGGCATCGCGCTCTAGTCCCCGGATATTTTGAACCACCAAGGCACCAAGGCACCAAGGCACCAAGGCGCTTTTCGAAATATCGGGCTTGCGGATGGCGAGCGGTCTCCTTTGCGCCGCAGGCCTTCGTCCACCTCTCCGTCGAGCGTCGTCGAACGGTCGGGGAATGCCCGCGGCGCACTCCGTCGCCTTGGTGCCTTGGTGTCTTGGTGGTTCAACAAAACGTCGGGACGCACCGGAATGAGGGGGGGATCGGCCTCTCTCGGGAAGTGGCCTGGCGCCCTGGCAAAATCCCGGTCGAAGAACAGGCATGAGAATAAGCGCTTCGATTATTGATCGATATTTAAATTAACTCTCCGCCAGGATGGCGAATCCTCGGAAGCCTGGTCTCGCTACAAAGGATCATTGGGCCTCGGCGCATCCGGCGCTTGAAAAGTGGCCTCTCCTTCCGGCAAAGTGCGGGCTGATCGCGATCAGCGAACCTTGATCCTCAGCAGGAAAGCCGGATAACAATTCATGGAAGCGTTGGCCAGAACGGCGGTCGCGGAGTGCGTCCTCGTCGCGACCCGGGAAGATTTGCGCCGCCGGTGGCGGCTGGCCGAGCAAGCGCCGCGACCGGTTCGTCTGGCTTTGGCGCAGGCGACCCGGATGATCGCCGAAATCACCGTCGGCCGGGGCACCCGGCTTCTGCTCGGCGCCCTGGATCGGCTGGGCCGGCGGCTGGCCGAACTCGACCCGGCGGCGGCGGCGCTGCTGACCGCCTCGCTGAGCGAATTCCGCGCCGAATGGGTCCGGCATGCGACGGAAGGCACCTGTGCCGCCGGCGTCTGCTTCGAACCCCATGTCGCGCCCTGCCGGGCCGCCTGTCCGGCCGATATCGATATTCCGGGGTTTCTCGCCCATATCGGCCACGGCCATTACGACGATGCCCTGCGGGTGATCGCCAAGGACAATCCCCTGCCGCATTCCTGCGGCCTGGTCTGTCCGGCCCCCTGCGAAGACGCCTGTCTGCGCGGGACCACCGGGTCGGCTTTGTTCATCCGTCCGCTCAAGGCGGTGGCGGCGCGGGAAAGCGGCCGCTATGGAGCGCCGGCGAAGGCCGCCGCGACGGGCAAGCGCATCGCCGTCGTCGGCTCGGGGCCGGCCGGACTGACCGTGGCCTATTACCTGGCGGTCAGGGGACACCGGGTCGAGATCTTCGAGGCGCGCGAACAGGCCGGCGGCATGTTGCGCTACGGCATTCCGTCCTATCGGCTTCCCTATGACGTGCTGGACGCCGAGATCGATCATATCAAGAGCCTGGGCGTGCTCATCCACACCGGCCGCGACGTCGGGTCGGTGGCGGATCTGCGGGCCCAGGGCTTCGACGCCAGCTATCTGGCGATCGGGCTGCAGCTGTCGCGGCGCCTGGGCATCGAGGGCGATCATTTTCCCTTCGTGGTGGGGGGGATGGATTTCCTGGGCGGTGTCGGGGCCGGCGAGAATCCGCAGGTCGGTCCCCGGGTGATCGTCATCGGCGGCGGCAATTCGGCGGTGGACGCCGCCATGACCGCGCTTCGCCAGGGCGCCAGGCAGGTCTCGATGGTCTATCGGGGACGGCGCGGCGAGATGCGCGCCAGCCCCCACGAGATCGCCCTGGCGGTGGCGGAAGGCGTCGAGATCCTCGAACTGTGGATGCCGGAACGGGTCTTGCCGGACAACAGGATGGTCTTTCGCCGCTCTCCCAAGGCCACCGAGGCGGAATTGCGGGAGTCGGGCGAATTCCTCACCCTGGCGGTCGACCATGTCCTGGTGGGGATCGGCCAGGAGGCGGCCCTGTCCTGCCTGGCCGGCAGCCGGGTGGAGATCCGGTCGGGCCATATCGTCGCCGATCCGGTGACGGCGGCGACCGCCGAACCCGGCATCTATGCCGGCGGCGACGTCGCCCACGGCGCCAGCACGGTGGTCGCCGCCGTCCGGGCCGGCAAGGCGGCGGCGGCGTCGATCCATGCCTATGTGATGGGGGAGGCGCCGTCCGGCGATCGGGCCGGAAAGCCGCGGCTGAGCGCCCCCCTGGTCGCCACCGGCGCCGCCCGGCGCAGCGTCAGGCTGCGGCCGCCCATGCCGCAACGCGATGCCGGGAAGCGCAAGGCGACCTACGAACCCATCGAACTGGGACTGGCCGAGGCCGACGCCCAGGCCGAAGCCGGCCGCTGCCTGCGCTGCGACCTGTGCATCGGCTGCGGCCTGTGCGAACTGGTCTGCAGCGAAGTCGGCGCCGAATCGCTGCGAATGGTGGAAACCTCGGCCGGTCGCCTGGTGTTCGACGATTTCACCCGGCCGGCCGGCCTGTGCATCGGCTGCGGCGCCTGCGCCGCCATCTGTCCGACCGGCGCCATCCGGACCCTGGATCAGGACGGCACGCGCTCGACCGTCATCACCGGCACCGTCGTGCGCCGGCAGGCCATGCTGTCCTGCGCCCTCTGCCGCCAGCCCCTGGTCACCGACGTCCAGTTCCGTCTGGTCGGCGATCTGTTGGCGCATGGCGACACGCTGCCGCTGCTCTGCCCGTCTTGCGCCCAGACCCACAATGTCCCGGCCGTGGACTCGGTGGCGGCGACGGGAAAATAAAAATCGCCCCAGTCCCGCGACACGATGATTTTGGCCGGTTGGACATATTTGTTTGTCCGGGTCATACAACCGCGATGGGCCGGCCAGACTGGCCGGTTTCAGACGCCTAACGGGAATACCGGACGTTGCCGATGGGCACGGCTTTGGCGAAAGGTAAATCTTTACGGAAGTTCCGGTCTCGCGGTTTGACCGGGATTCGGCTACCCCTTTATTCCTCCCTGGTAGTATCAGGTTGTGTGCCGTGAGCACCCACGCACATCATTGATAGATTGTTGCGTTGCCAGCAATATGGCTTCAGCAGCTACAACGAATGATACGGGATGTTCGCCATGGAACAACCTAAAATGACGTTGAAAGGTAAGCATCCACTAACGACGCTCTATGCCAACCTGATGGATGAGGTAAAGGTTCGCGTCGACTGTATCAGTCGTGCAGTTCGGGGGCAGACTGGATTTCCGGGACCGATAGTTCGTGATTTTTGTTACACGCAATTACGGTTGCTCTGCGAACTGATTGCCCTGAGTTGCCTCGTGGCACACGGCGATATCCCAGCGACGTATGCAAAAAGACTTGGCAAAGAGTGGTCAGCTGACAAGATAATTGACGAGCTATCAAAATTGCGACCTTATTTTTATCCGGTGCCTATGCGACAAAGTCAACAGCGTATCAATGGTGTTAAAGGGTGGAGCATGGAAGGTATAAATCCCATGCCGTTCCCAAAAGAATCCCTGTTAGATTTATACGGGAAGTGCCATCAACACCTTCACCGCGGAAATGTTCGTAAGTTGCTTAATTCCGATACGCCAATCGAAGTGTATACTAATTTTTCGGAAATAATATCCTTTGCTCAAAAAATGAATGACCAACTTTCTTTACATATAATTGCAATTAATGAGGAAAAGCTCATTTTTTGCGTGCTCCGTAATCAGGGGGACAATAATAAAGTACAAACAGGATTTTTGGAGAGAAAATCATTACGACCCAGTCCTGTCGGCTCTTCGTGACCCACTGCGGACCCCGGCACCACGGAATTCTGCGGCGTAGGATTAAGCCACACTTCGGCACCCATTTTTTCTCGTGAAAAGATGAGTGATGGGCAGTGCCCGCAAGACTAACGAGAGAAATCCGTAGTTAAACTTACGTCCACATGTGACAATAGTATCTAGTAAGCTTTAAGGCAGCGGTGTTTGGACAAGGGGTTGGAAATGCTAGATGAAATCTTGGAAGATAACCTCGAACGTATTTTAGCTTCGAGCGATCCTGTTTTTCGAACCGATTTAGATTATGACGCCATCATACAACACAGGGAGGAGGTGGTGAAACGTTGGCGCGAGTTGGGAAACGATGCACGTGCGAATTACGTTGATCAATCTGACTTTGAGAGTAAAGAAGGTGTTCCTAACTTGAAAAGTCCCAACATAATTCCTGCGCACAACTTATCTCTGATTAGAAAAGAGGTTTATGAGCGTTTAAATAAATCTAACACGCTTCGGTTGCTCCCATTGGACGCACTTGATTTTGACGAGTCTCTTTTGGAGCTTGCGGAGAGCTTAGAAAATACATCAGATATTAGGAACATCTACAAACTTAGAAAAATGGCTACCGGGACGACAAAAAATGCAGGGATCAACGCGGAAGAAGCTGCGCGCTTAAAAAATTGTTTCTCACAAGGAAGAGAATTGTTTCTTGCTGGTCGACAAGGTTCTCTTATGGTAAAGCCTCTTAACTTTTTTTATGCGTTAACGGCCTATGCATATGGCGTAATTATTCTTAATAATCCACTCAGATACCGAAAGGATATGCTGCCCGGGTCCCACGGTATGGCATATCTTCCTAAAACGATCCAAGCGCAGTTTGGTGGTAATTCGGCCAAGGGAACTTTTAGTGATTTAGTAGTTGCGTTTCCGACGCACTTAATAAAGACACATGGAATTGAATTTAACGTAGACTGCACGGATTCTTTGATCAACTTTTTTCAAACAAAGTTCAATGTTAGCTTGGGGATGTTGTTAAGTATTATACCGGAGATGGCTGAGTACTATAAATTGACAACGGGGAAAAATAGTCGCTGCCACCCATTAGAAATATCGAACGCAAATGATCCGAGAAATCTGACATGGGAATTTCACATTGGCGATGGGGAAACGCGACCATCAGCAGACGGGGTCAAAGACGCTTTTCCCGGCTTTCTGCAGTCCGAGCGGCATGGAAAAACTGTCGTAATCGTTCCAGCATCAAAGGCGTCAACTATAAAATCTTGTATTTATACAGATATAAGCGGTAGCTTATGGTACATTGATAATCCATTTTATCCAATAATTCTGCCAGAGATTGCGGCGCATTTCTTAATAACAAGCGTTTTCTCAAGCATTATGAGGTACCGGCCGGACGAGTGGGGAAGTGTTATATTAAATGATGTATCGCCATCCATATCTCTTATCACAAGGCATTATTTCTCGTCATTTCAAAGGAAATTTTTGGTCACGGTTCTGCGTGCAATTTCACGATATATTCCATTTGCATCTTCACTATGAATCGAGCCAGCGTCAGTATAGGTATTCTGAACATTGACGATGGGGTCGGATTGGTCCCATTGAGGGTAGTGACGCAAACGACTGCTCCTCATGGCCCATCAAAGACAGTGCCGGGAAGTAAGTATCCCCCGGCAAAGCCGGGGGCTTTATTTTAGGAGCCGCTCGAAGCGGCTGTATGGGGCCGCCTTCGCGGCCCCAGTAAACGTGAGCCGCTCAAAGCGGCTGGTGTGTGGGGTCGCTAACGCGGCCCCGTTTC